>JAGMCF010000286.1 GCA_023129415.1 Candidatus Cloacimonadota bacterium | reverse complement strand
GCATTACAATAAGTATGATATTTGCTTTATTCTGCTTTTCTTTAGCCATTGCTGATATCAAAGATGACTTTCAACAACCAAGTGGAAAGGAAAGGATACCTGCTGATGTATCTTATAACAAAGAAAATCTCATTCCTGTTTATAAGAATTTAAATCGGGAAAATACACCTATGCCTGAATGGGAATTTATAAAATACCCTACCACAATTATGACGAGTTATTATGATTATATGCCAGGTAGCTATAATGTTTTTCCAATTCGGATTCAAACTGACTGGGGAGATGGTATCTATATGGCATTCTTCGGAAGACCAAACCAAACTGCTAATCGCAGACAATATTGGGCTTATCTTGATTCTGATTGCAATCTTAATGATTGGGGTACTATGTCAACTTATGATCGTTGGCAGGGATATGGTGGTATTGCAGTTCATCCGACAACAGGAAACTGTATTGCAGGCTGGCATGAAGATGCAGACTTAGACGAAATACTTGAAACAACGATCACTTATGACGATTATGACTTGATAGAAATTCCTGGTTTCTGGCAATTCCCAACCATAATTCCTCGAGTAGGAGACACCGAGTTTATCTGGCCCCGTTTGGAAATCGGACCCTCGCCTCTTGGTGAGTTATATCTCAGGGTTTATCATATATCAAATGACGCTTCTGAAGTTCCTGAGGATTGCAGAATTATGTATACAGATGTTGAAAACTATAATAGTATGATTTTTAGTGGTATTCTTGATCTCGCAAACTGGAGTGAAGTAATCCTATTTACAGATTGGTGTGATAAAGATATTCGTCCCTTCCAAACCTTTGCAATAGATTACAATAATCCTGGTAAGGTAGCATTTATTGGGTATAATGTCTGGCTTTCTGGTGACCAGGGTGATATGCCAGTTGATGAAGGAATGTATGCATGGGAATCGTATGACTATGGTGAAACTTGGGATTATGCTAATCTACATACAGATGGACCTGGAGGTTATTTATATCCAGTTGCTAATATTCCTAATTTTACTTATGTAGGTGAGCCTATTGATACCCTTTATGTTGATGTTGAAGGTTGGCATTATACTGCACTTTATGATTCAGAAGGAAATCTGCATATGCCTTTTATGCAGTATTATGCTTTTACAGACTCTATAGGTACACCTCAATATGCTGACCCCACTCTTCATTATTTACCTCAAGGAGAAGTTGTTTGGGATGGTACTAACTTTATTTTCCATGAAGTACCAGAAATGCCAGGTATTGACCCATTATCCGGGCATAGTGTTCCCTGGGAAATCGTTGGTGATGATACTTTACTCTATACATCAGTAGGCTGGAGCGCATATCCTTCTATAATATTCCATGAAAATACTCAAAAACAAGCAATCAATATGGAAAATGATTGGATGTTACAGATGTGGGCAGATGCAACATATCACAAAATGGCTATAGATGAAGTTCCTGGTTATGAAGATTATTTAGAACATCCTATTATCTTTATCTCTGTTTCCAGTAATAATGGTGAAACCTGGTCAGAACCAATTGAACTTACTGATATCTACTTCCCAGATTACAATTTCTCTGAAGAAATAACTGTATATCCCTATGTCTGTGACCAGATTATTGATTTAGGAGATAATTGGGGACAAGTTATTATATACTATTTTGATGATAATTCCTTTGGCTCATATATTCAAGATGTTGGAGAATTCAACGGTGGACAGATTAACTTCTGCTCTATTAAAATTCAGTTTCCAATACCCTCAGTTGATCCCGATTATACAAATACCAATAACCTATCTTTAACCAATTATCCAAATCCATTCACTACTTTTACTCATATATCCTTCTCTAGTATGAAAAGTATTCAAAACCCCATAATTGAAATCTACAATATAAAGGGACAATTAGTAAGAACTCTTGAACCTTCTATTAGCTCCTCTCCTAATGAAGGTTATGCTCTCTGGGATGGGAAAGATTCAAATAATAATGCTGTAACTAATGGAATCTACTTTTATAAATTAATAACTGATAATGGTTCTATTACAAATAAAATGTTACTTACAAGATAAAGCAATTTCATATCGAATATTAATAAGCCTGTTTATCCGCTAGTCCCGATTCATCGCGACTCCGTCTCGGAGCTGGCGGATAGATAGGCTTTTTTAATTGAATATATTAATATAATTAAATTGTTAATTCCTCAATCATCCTAACTAATTTATACATCCCTTATTTCTTTTACACTGTTATTTAAATATTGAATAGTGTGAATTTCAATTCAATGATTATGAAATTTTATAGTTTAAAAACCTTTCTTGACAATGAAAAATGTTTTATAAAATTCTGGAATTGTATTCATATTTTAATTATAAGCAATTAGATTTCTTTTTATATTTTATCTAAATTTTCTAAAGAAGGTATATAGATGATTTTGACTCTGTTAAACCACACGGCAGCACTCATCGTTATTACTTATATATTAATATGCGCGAAATTGTATACAGAGGTGCTACTTAATAAGAAAATCAACTTTAAGAATGGTCTTTTATTAATTTTAATATTTAGTGCGTTTTCCATTTTTTGTACTATCATATGAGCAAAAAGATATCAATTACACTGAAGAATAACCTTTCTGAAATTGAAAGATTAAGCAAACTAATTGAAGATTTTGGAAGAATCAATAACTTATCACCAAAAATTATTTTTGATGTAAATTTAACTTTAGATGAACTAATCACAAATATTATTTCTTATGGTTACGAAGATGAAGATGATCATAAAATAATTATCACAATTTGGCTACATGAAAATGAATTGAAATTAAAGCTTGTGGATGATGGGCTTCCTTTTAATCCATTAACAATACAAGAACCTGACCATCTAACTCAAACATTAGATGATAGACCTATTGGTGGATTGGGAATTTATCTGGTTAAGAAGCTTATGGATGATATAGATTATAAGCGAGAGAAAAATAAAAATATACTACTAATGACAAAATTTATTGATAAAAAAATTTAAAAATAAAAAAGTATAACTTAATAAACTTCATAAAATGGAGGAAGAAAATGGAAATTAAACAAGAAAAAAAAGATGAAATAATTATCATTGGATTAGTTGGAAGACTCGATGCAAATACTGCGGGTCAGCTTGAGAAAAAGATACTACCATTAATTGATGAAGGCGAAAAGAGATTATTAATCGATTTCTCTGAATTAGAATATATAAGCAGTGCTGGTTTGAGACTCCTACTTCTTACAGCGAAAAGATTAAAAAATGTTAAGGGAAAGATTGTCCTTTGCTCAATGAAAGAATATATTAAAGAAATCTTTGAAATTGCTGGTTTCACTCCGATTTTCACTATTCGTGAAAGTCAGGATGAAGCAGTGAAAGAATTTGTATAAAACAATTTATTAGAATTATTTAGCCTGAAAATTGATATAGATATAATTTAATCTATCTAATTTGATTTTTATATTATATATTTTTCGAAGTTTATTGCAACTTCAATTTCTCCAGAAAAACATTTTTTACACTGCTTTATTAAAGGATATTTTTCTGCAATAGGATAAAGGTGTGTTAAGATTAATCTTTTTACTCCTGCTTTTTCAGCAATCTTCCCAGCAGTGGATGGAGTTAAATGATATTCAAAATTTAACTCATCTGGAAATGAACATTCCAAAACAGCCAAAGATGCACCCCTGCACAATTCAATAATATTTTCATGATAACCGGTATCACCAGATACTGCAAGAATTCTATCCTCATACTCAAACCTAAAACCTATACTCTCTTCAGTATGATATGTTTTAAAAGTTTTTATTTTTAATTTCCCAATATCAAAAGAAGATTGTTCAGTTTCAGAAATTTTTATTTTGTAATTCTTGGGTTTTATTGACTCACCATACAATTTTTTCAACCCCCTATAATAATTTTTAAATCCAATCGGACCTATTACCTGCAAATCCTTTTTTCTATCACAATCAGGGTCATTACAATAAGCAAAAAGCAAAGCTCCAAAATCATTAATGTGGTCTAAATGCAAATGTGTTATACAAATAATATCTATGCTTGTATAGTCATATCCAGTTTTGGGAATATTATGTAAAATTCCTGTTCCGCAATCTACAAGAATAATTTTATCCCCAGCTTCTAATATTGCTCCTGATGAATTTCTATCGGCATTAGGAACACAAGAGCCTGAGCCAATTATTGTATATTTCATATGAAAATCCTTTTTTTGCCACGAACTACACGAACAAACACGAACAATATTTTATTCATAAAATTAACCTATTATAAATTATTAATAATTTTCCTGATCCTTTGTGACAGCCTGATGGCATGTATGTTTCATCTGAAAATCCTTGCCTCATAAGTATTTCTAAAATTTCTCTGGGCAGCTTGATACCCTTTAGGATTTCCAACATCATAAACTCTGCACTCATAAGGCACGCCATAAAGCTTGCCCTCTTTTGCCAGTTGCTGCAAAATAGGTACATCATCATATTCTTGTAAATCTTGGGTTTGCATAAAATTTTCAATATATGAGAAAATCTCAGGCAAAAAGAAATATCTGGCAAATATTTTATAAACAAAGGATTCACCATTGAGGGAAAACTGTCCAGACTTCTTATCAGCAATTTCATCTATACGAAAAATTAATGAACTTATTGAGGTGAACTTAATCCCTCCACAGTTTCCAAAAAGGTTTGCATATTCTTCATCCTCTACTTTCTCTATTGCCACAGTATTTACTTTTCTTTCAAACAATAAATTGATAAGCGGTTGATAAATATTTTTCTTCTCAATAGGAGGTTGAACTAAATTATCTGGCAAGAAAACCGCAAAAGGTTGCTGATCAATAAAATCTTTAGCAAGATAAATTGCATGTGCTAATCCTCGTCGTTTGGTTTGATTAATAAAATAGATTTTAGGAGTCTTTGGCTTATTTTCGTATTCCCTTTTGATAAACTCATAAATATAGTCATTCATAATTTTTTTCTCAGGATGAGTAATAATAGCAATTTCTTCAATGCCTGAACCTATCATATCTTTAATTGCATATTCAATCATTAGTTTTTTACCAATAGGCAGCATTTCTTTGGGAATGTTTTGAGAAAATGCACGCATACGGGTGCCGAGACCTGCTGCAGGAATAATTCCTTTAAGGATTTTTTTCATCTGAAAATCCTTTTTTAGCCACGAACTACACGAATTAACACGAACAAAATCCTATTCATAAAATTAAACTTTTTTGAATTATTAATAATTTTCATACTCCTTTGCCTGCCCGTCCCGATTTATCTGGATGGGTTGTCCAAATTTATTTTCGGGACTTGTGTGTTTCATAAATATTATAATGCTTTTGATTTTCTTATTGTAAATTTCGATAAACTATAAAAATGAGGTCAAATTTTATGTTGAAATTTTGTAGATATAATAAAAAAAGTTTTAAAATAAATTGACAATTTATTTATACTTCTTCAATAAATCTCAATAAAGAACGGAGGTAAAAAATGAGTCTTAATGTTCTAATTATTATCATATTTATGGCTTTGATTATTCTTTTCAAAGCTATTAGAATTGTCAGAGAATATGAACGCGGTGTAGTTTTTCGTCTTGGAAGATTACTAAGAGCCAAAGGTCCCGGACTATTTTTGCTTATCCCTTTTATTGATAAGATGGTTAAAGTTGAGCTTCGTACAGTTACAATGGATGTTCCACCGCAAGATATTATCACTAGAGATAATGTTCCTGTTAAGGTTAATGCTGTTGTGTATTTTCGTATTATCAACCCGGAAGATGCAGTTGTAAAAATTGAAAACTACTATCAAGCTACTTCACAGATTGCACAGACCACTTTGCGAAATATTCTGGGAAAATCCGAACTTGATGACCTGCTTTCACGCAGAGAAAAAATCAGTCAGGAACTTCAAAAGGTTATTGATGAACAAACTGACCCCTGGGGTATTAAAGTCAGTGTTGTCGAAGTAAAAGATGTTGAACTTCCTGCTACAATGCAAAGAGCAATGGCAAAACAAGCAGAAGCAGAAAGAGAAAGACGAGCCAAGATAATCCATGCAGAAGGAGAATTCCAGGCTTCTGCAAAACTTGCACAAGCAGCTGATGTGCTGAGTAAAAACACCACCTCTATTCAGCTTAGATTTTTGCAAACACTTACTGAAATTGCATCAGAAAAGAATTCTACAATTATCTTCCCTCTCCCAATTGATTTGTTGAAGTCATTTATGGAAACACGCAAACTCCCAATTGATTTAGTGAAGTCAGTTATGGAAAAAGCTGACAAAAACAGAAAGGAATAAACAGACCAATATCTGGAAAGATTACTAATCAAAAGACCAGTTCTATAAGTATTGCCTAAACTGAATAAAGTATACTGTTTAACAAAGAGACATTTATACAAAATTCATAAAGGTACTTAATTTTATTATAGCAAATAATGCTAATAAATACATAACTTTGCATGCTATAAACATAAGCAAAAAGGAGAAATTATGGAAAAAGAAATAGGTAAAGTAATTCACTTCTGGAGTCATATTTCTGTTGCTGGAATTGACATCACAAAAGGTGAACTTAAAGTGGGAGATACAATCCATATTAAAGGACATACCACTGATTTCACCCAGAAAGTAGATTCAATTCATATTGAAGAAAATTCTATTGAAAAAGCTAAAATTGGCGACTCTATCGGAGTGAAAGTTAAAGAACATGTGCGCCAGCATGATGCGGTGTATCTTGTGACAGAAGAGTAAGAGAGAAAAGATATTTACTGAACTGATAAAACGAATAATTACTAATCTGGCTTTAATATCCATTCACTGAAAGATTTATCTTATAAAAAGATAATGATATAAGATAATAGGTAATTTTGCATATCTATAAAAAGAAAAAATAATTTTACTAAAAAGAGAATAGAATTATATGGAAAAAGAAAGCCTATATCTTGATACTTCAGTGCCGAGTGCATACTAGGATAAGAGAGTAACAGAACGACAAAAGGCAACAATCAAATTTTGGAATGAGATTTTACCCTAATATGAAGTTTATATATCTGAAATTACGATAGAAGAATTAGAGAATACAAAGGACGAAATATTAAGAAAAAATCTCCGAAAATTAATCAAAAGTTTTAAAATCTTAAAGGTTAACAAAGAGATTGATGAATTAGCGAAAAAATATGTTGAACACAAAATATTTTCAGAGAGATATATTGATGACGCCCTTCATGTAGCAATAGCATCTTTTTATGGAACTTCATTTTTGGTATCTTGGAATTTTGAGCATCTTGTTAGGGTAAGAACAAGAAGATGTGTAAATTCTGTTAATACCTTGGAAGGATTTAAAGAGATAGAGATTGTTGCACCTCTGGAATTATGAATGGATTATTATGGAGAATATTGAATATTTTGACTATCAAAAAGTTGCAAGAGCGGTAGGATTGCCAGATAAAATATTGAACAAGATCAAAAGGGAAGTTAAAAGAGAGTTTCCTTCTGATAAAATGCTGTATGAGCTCCATGTTTTACGAGCAATAAGAAGTAAATACTGGCAAAAGAGTTCTAAGATACGATAAGAAATCAACTCATTACAGTAGATAATTTGGGACAAGTAAAACAATTATTTAACATCTTGTTTTTTAATAGGAATATATGTCTAATCTATTTACAATAAAACAAGCAAGTAAATGGGCAAGTGATTATTTTGGGGAAGAATGGAATTAATCGATAAAGATGAGATTCTATTTTATATTTCAAAGGAAACAATACAATATGAGGCATTAGAAAAAATTGGTAGATATTTAACTGAAGATGAATTAGAGATCGCAAAAGAAGGGCTTGAATGGGGTTTGATGACAGATATTGATTCAGTATATAATACAATTTTTTTTGAAATGATACAAAAGGCATAAATATATGAAAGAAGACAAAATAATCTATTCAATCAATATTGAAGATATACAAACAGTTGCAAAACAAGAACTAAACAGAAGATTATCAGATAAAAACTAGAAGAAATAAAACTTGGCGACTACATAGATTGGTATGAAGCAATAAACTTGACAATTGGTGAAATAAATAAAAAGTATAATTCTTCAATAAAAATATCAAAAAAGAAATAAATAATAAATTGATTATAACTTTAGACCATCAACTTTTACTATCTAAAAAAATTGACACAAACATCTTAAATTACTTCCCATAACTTCGTATTTAAAATAAATAATATCCGTATTAATCAGTGTTAATCAGTGGCTAATATTAGTGAGGAAGAATGGCAAAAGAAAAATACTTAGTAACCAGTGCTCTTCCATACGCTAATGGAGATTTGCATATTGGACATCTTGCAGGTGCATATCTGCCAGCAGATATTTTTGTAAGGTTTCAAAAACTGCTTGGCAATGATGTAATTTATATCTGTGGGACAGACGAACACGGTACACCAATTTCCATAAAAGCAGACCAGAAAAAAGTTCCCCCAAGAAAAATTGTAGACAAATACCATAGAAGAATCAAATCGGTTTTTGAAGGACTTAATTTTTGTTTTGATAATTTTTCAGGAACTGCTCGTCCTGTTCATTATAAAATCTCTCAGGAGCTTTTTACCAATTTATTAAAAAATGGGTATATAACAACCCATACAAATAACCAGCTTTATTGTCCTAATTGTAAACGTTTTTTGCCAGACAGATATGTTGAAGGCGAGTGTCCATTTTGTCATTCAATAGAGGCTCGCGGAGACCAGTGCGATGCTTGTGGAAAACTTATTGATGCTATCCAGTTGATAAACCCAATCTGTATAACCTGTGGAAACCCACCAGTAATTCGTGAAACCACGAACTGGTTTCTGAATCTTCCAAAATTCTCAGACAAACTTGAAAAATGGATTGAATCAAAAACTGAGTGGAAAGATAATGTGAAAAAGTTCATCCTTGGCTGGTTAAAATCTGGTTTAAAAGAAAGAGCAATTACGCGAGACCTTGATTGGGGTGTTCCAGTACCTCTTGAAAATGCAAAAGGGAAGGTAATTTATGTCTGGTTTGAGGCTCCAATCGGATACATTTCATCAACTATTGAATGGGCAGAAAGGATTGGACAGCCTGAAAAGTGGAAAGATTACTGGTTTGATAAAAACACAAAGCTAATTCATTTTATCGGTAAAGACAATATTCCATTTCATACAATAATCTGGCCTGCGGTTCTGATGGGTCAGGATGATGATTATATTCTACCTTATGATGTGCCTGCCAATGAGTTTCTCAATCTTGAAGGTAGAAGAATATCAACCAGCAGAAATTGGGCTGTGTGGGTCAATGATTATTTAGAAGATTTTCCTGCTGACCCTTTGCGATATTATCTCGCTGCGAATGCGCCTGAAAATAAAGATTGTGATTTTGTATGGAAAGAATTTCAGGAGAAATATAATACAGATTTAGCAAATATACTTGGAAATTTTGCAAATCGTGTATTTAAATTTTCAAAAATATATTTTGATGGAAAAATTTGTATTCCAAGTACGTTTTCAAATCTATCAAATGAAACTTGGATAACTGCTCATAATTTTGCTGCAACTCAAGCAAAAGGTTTTTATCAAAATTATAAAGTACGAAAAGCTATAAAACGAATTATAGATATTGCTCGAGAGGGCAATAGATATTTCGATATAACAAAACCCTGGGTAGAGATAAAACAGGATAAGAAAAAAGCTGAAGAAACAATTTTTATTTGTCTTGAACTTTTACGAATGATCTCAATAGTTCTCTCCCCTGTAATACCAGAAAGTATGAAAAAACTTAGAAAAATGATGAATCTCCCTGATAAAATGTTATGGGAAAATATTAAGTATGAATTTAGGGAAAAAATTGTTTTGGGAAAAATAGAGACTCTTTTTGAAAAAATCCAAGATGAAATAATTGAAAAACAAATCAAAAAACTGAAAGGAGCCAGTAATATACCAGAAAAAAGCAAGAAGTTAATAGACTTCGAAATTTTCCAAAAGCTTGATTTACGAATTGCAAAGATATTATCAGCAGAAAAGGTTAAGAATTCAGATAAGCTTCTTAAATGTCAAATTTCTGTAGGTAATAAAACCAAACAAATTGTTGCTGGAATTGCAGAAAACTACTCGCCAGAAGAATTGATTGGCAAGAAAATCTTAATTGTTGATAACCTTAAACCAATTGTTATACGGGGCGAAAAATCTGAAGGTATGCTTTTAACAGCAGAATACAATGAAGAATTAACACTTCTTGTACCGGAATCCGATATCCAGGATGGCAGCAAAGTGTTGTGATGAAATATTATATCCACTGAATGATGAATATTAACAGCAACAGGATAAACCCTTCTAAAAAATGGAGGACAAGCCTGTTGCTACCCACCAATTGACGGGTATCCCCAATTTAATTGGGGATGGGTTTTCATCCTTCGTCCCGATTTCATCGGGACTACGGAGAATGGATATCCCAAACCGTAATAAAAAAAGGTATTTTCAGATGAAACACTCATGTCCCGAAAACAAGTCGGGACACAAAGGATCATGAAAATGGCATTAAGCATTCCCAAGCTGGGGCTTGGGAATGAGAGTGTATATTTATTTTCTTCGTGTCTTTGTGCCTTTGTGGCGAAAGGATTTTCAAATGAAAAAAACTTTTATCTGGTCTCTTATTTTTATATTAACTTTTCCAATATTATTACCTTCAGCTGAAATTGGAGAAGGTAAATTTTACTTAGATGTAGAAATTCTGCCAAATGCAGATCAAATACATCTTAAATCAAATGGCAATCTTGCCATTTCTGAAACAGACTCTCCATTTCAATTGGAATTTTCAAATCCAGAATTGTCAATTCAGTTAACTGAAAAAATTAAAATCTCACCTTATTGGAGAGTTGGAATAAAAAAATTCTCAGAAGTAAGAGATGCAGAAAAATTTCTTAAAAATTTCCCGGAATGCTTTGCAGAACCCTCCTCAGAAATTACCTATAAAAACAAAGAACTAAAGCAAGTTAGTAATTATTCAGTATATTTTAAAGAAATATTTGATTCCTATGAATCTGCAAAAGCAGTATGCGAAGTGGATGGATGGGTTGAAGAAAGATATATTTATTCCAATTCAGAAATTTTAGTCTATGATATAAAAAATGATAAAGAATATTTTCTTAACGCCCCTCTCACCATTATTTCAAATAACCCAATCACTGTGTTTCAAATACCCAAAACTAATTTCTGGAATCCGAAACAATTTGTAACTCGTTCCTATGATGGAAATCTTAGAATTCAGCTGAACCAACTCGGCAAGATGAATCTGATCTCTAAGGTTGAATTAGAAAATTATATTGCAGGGGTTCTCCCAAATGAAATAGGGAATGATGCTCCAATAGAAACTTTGAAAGCACAGGCTATTGCTGCACGATCAGAAGCTCTTTATAAAATACTTCATAATATTCATAAAGATGATGACTTTGACCTTTGTGCAAGTGTTCACTGCCAGGTATATTCAGGTTTAACTGGTGTTACACAAAAAGTTAAAAAAGCTGTAGAAGAAACAGCATATTTAGTTGGCACATATCCCGACTACAACGGGAAAATTATTAATGCGGTTTATTCTACAAATTGTGGAGGGATTACTGAAGATAGTTACAATATTTGGGGTGGAAAACCTGTCCCATATCTAACCAGTATTTATGATGGAAAAAACGGATATAAAATTGACCTAACTAATGAAAATAAAGCTAAGCAGTGGATATTAAATAACCAAAAAGTTTTTTGTAATACAGAAAATGAAAAGGGTTGGATAAAAAACTCTTATAAATGGCAGAAAGAATTCTCAAAGGAAGATTTAGAAAAACATCTTAACTCTATCTCTAATTTAGGAAAGTTGAAAGATATTAAAATCCTGAAAAGAGGAAATTCGGGTCGTGTTCTTGAAATTACAATTTTGGGCTCAAAAAATGACATTCATTTAAATAACGAACTACAAATTAGACAAACATTTGGAGGATTGCGATCAACTCTATTTTTTGTTGAAATAAAAAAAAGTAAGGTAACTTTTTCCGGCAAAAGTTCCGGTCATGGTGTTGGGATGTGTCAGGTTGGTGCTATCAAAATGGCAAAAGAAGGATATTCTGCAAAAGAGATTTTGAAGCATTACTATACTGGGATAAAGATAACAAAAATTAAGTTATCAAATTAGTATGAGATTTTAATCCTCTGGACTTAACTTAAATTGTTTAGGTGTTTGCTTTTAACAAACCAATAATAAACTCAAAGGGAAATTCCTTTTTAAACTCAACAACAATTTCTATCAACAGGTTTTCAACCTCATCTGCTAACTTATTTACATTGATTGTATTTCTTATTTTCCTGATTCCAGATAAAGATTTCCACAACGATTTAGACACAACAAGAGAGGTATAGTAAGCATCTTCAAGAAAAAATTCATCTTCCATCATCACGAATTCCTGCAGAGAATCTAAAGCTCTTTGAATTTTTACTGGAATAATTGTTTTATACCAATCCAAATCTGAAAAAGCTTCTTCTAATTCCGGGATAATCAAATATTGTGCTCTATAATCTTTAAGAAAATCTTCTGATTTATTTAGATAATCATCAGTGAGTTTAATAATATATTTTTTTTCAACTTCTCTGTGAATCTTCTCAAAAGGGTCTTCTTCATTCTCAGGTAAAATTTCAATCTTGTTTTCCTTGATAAATTTATCAATCATCTCCCGTGCTTTTTGTAAATTTTCACTGACAATTTCAAACCAATCCTTATCTTCATACCCTTCCTCAAGTTCCTTTTGATAAACTGTGCATCTATCTTTTACAGCACATTTTTCACAACGGTAATCACAATAATTATAAGGAGCTCTTTTCACTTTTCTCTCCATAAATTTATGAATAATTTTATTTAAAAATAAAGAGTGGCAGCAATCATTGTCAAATCTTATTTTTAAATAATTTTCATACAATAAGAAAATTAATGATGAGTTCACTATAAAAACCTGCTAAATTCACCCCGTGAAATATTTTGTCCATTATTCCACATATCCAATTTTTTTTCTTTTGTTATTTCACGGGGCAAGCACTAAATACACAAAAAAGGTCTATATAAATTCAGCTCGTCTGGGCGATAAGCCTGATAATATCAATGTATTTTTTCGTCCCGATGATTCGGGACGGGCAATACCTTTTTAGACTGGACTCAATTATTTAAAATATCTTGACTATTCTATTAAAATTTACAAGTGGAAAATAAATTTGACAAAAAAATGATAAAAAATAATTCTTGTATATTATTTAATCAATTCTTAATAATTAAAAAATAGAGAAATGAAAAACAATGATATAGTAAAAGTTGGATATAAAAGCCTATCTAAAGATGAGATCTATTTGATTTCACGAGCAGAGTTTGAGAATCAAAAACTCATTACTACTGACTACACAAAAAAACTTTTCCCAGAGGGCCAAAAGGCAGCTAATATTTTAGATAAGCTTACAAGAAAAAAACGGCTTATTCAGATTGAAAGGGGTAAATATATTGTTGTTCCAATAAAAGCTCCTAATCAATTATGGAGTCCTAATGAATTTGTTACTGCAAAATTCTGGATGAGTGAGATACCATATTATATTGGCTATTTTACAATGTATAATTATTGGGGCTTTACTGAACAAGTACCCCAGACAATTTTTATATTAAATACAAAAAAATCTCTTGTAAAAATCATAAGTAATGTGAAATATAAAGCAGTAAAAATAAGCGAAAAAAAATATTATGGAATAAAAAAAATAAATATTGAGCAGGAAAAAATATGTATTAGTGATAAAGAGAGAACATTGGTTGATTTCATATATAATCCAATTGGGACATTCAAGAATGTTAAGAAAGTATTGGAAGATAATCTAAAACAAATTAATCTTAATAGGTTTATTAAATATCTTATTTCTTTCCCTGTAGTTTCAGTTAGAAAAAGAGCTGGTTATATTTTAGAACAATTGAATTGTAAGTATTCAGAACTCGAAATATTACAAAAGAATCTTGGCAATAAAACAACTTATTCTGTATTAAATCCTAAAGTACATTCCCGAAAAGGTAAAATAAATAAAGTATGGAATGTTATTGTAAATGAACCCCTATAAATATTTTTCATTACAGGATAAATTTTAAAATAAAAGCTGATAATTGATTTATGACTGCAAGATTTAATGGTTTGAATAAAGAACTACTAAAAGATATTATACCTGCAATAGCAAAAAAATACAAGTTTCGGCCAATAATTGTAGAAAAAGATTTTTATATGACAATTATTTTAAATAGTATTGAATCACATTTCAGCAACAAACTTATTTTTAAGGGCGGTTCACTTCTAAATAAAATTTATTTTGATTATCAAAAATTGAGCGAAGACCTTGATTTTACACTTTTGATTAAGGATGAATTAAATTCACGATCTAAAAGATCAAAAGCCATTGCTCCAATTAGAGAAAATATGAGAAGCTTTTTAAGTTATTTGGATTTAACAAGTAATAATCCAGAAGGTGAAGGATTCAACAATTCCACACAGTATATCTTCAACATTTTATTTTCCTCTTTTATTAGCGGTAAAAATGAAAATCTAAAACTTGAAATCTCGTTAAGTCAATTTCCAATAGATAAACCAGTTTATAATGTAATTAAACATTTTTATAAAAATCCTTTTACTAATGAAGATTTAATTCCGGAAAATAAAATATTGTCGCTTTCTTTAACAGAGGCTGTTGCTGAGAAATTGAAAGCTGCAATTACAAGAAAAGATTTGGCAATTCGTGATTATTATGATTTATGGCATATAGTAAAATCTGGTTTCGATTTTTATAATAAAAAATTCCTTAATATTTTTAAGAAAAAACTCGAAGGTGAAGGTTATAAAGGTGATTATAGTTATAATTTTGGTTTGGGTAAGGTTGAAATAGAATTGCTTTATCAGCAGGTAAAAACGGACCTAATACCAGTTATTCGCATTGGAGAACATTTCAATCTTAAAAAAGTTCTTGAACGATTTAACAAGATACTGAAAGAAGTAAATTATTCTTAATAAAAAACTAACAAATGCCTAAGCAGCAATTCAAAATGATTCATAACCAAAACTTACCGAAATTCTTCATCCAAACCTATGGCTGTCAGATGAATGTGGCTGACAGCGAAATGGTGGCAGGTTTACTAATTGAATATGGTTACGAATTAACTGAAGATATTGATAATGCAGATATAATAATTTTCAATAGTTGCACAGTTCGTCAGCATGCTGAGGATAGAGTTGTTGGTCGTATTACTCAAGAAGGAAGTCGAAAAAAAAAGAAGCCAGATTTGATTATTGGCTTGATCGGATGCGTTGCTCAACGATGTGGAGAAGAGCTATTACAGAAAATAGATTGCCTTGATTTCGCAGTTGGAACTGCCCAATATCGTCTCTTGCCAAAAATTATAGAGAATTGCTTATCGAATAGATGCTCAATATCTTTGCTTAAAGCAAATCATAAAGAGAATTATAGTGATATTTCTCCTTATAGAAAAAAGGGTGTGAATGCTTTTGTAACTATTATGCGTGGATGCAATAACTTCTGTTCATATTGTATAGTCCCCTATGTTCGTGGTAGAGAGCGCTCAAGAAATCATATTGAAATTTTAAAAGAAATTGAAAATGCTGGAAATGATGGTTTCAAAGACATTACTTTATTAGGTCAGAATGTAAATTCTTACAAAGATGATAATATCGGCTTTCCAACCTTACTTAAAATGGCTTCAAGGATAGATCCCATAAGAAGACTTAGATTTGTAACTTCCCATCCAAAGGATCTATCTGAAAAGTTAATAGATGTGATGGCAAGTGAAGAAAAAATTTGTGAACATCTTCATCTTCCATTGCAATCAGGTTCTGATAAAATTTTGGAGAAAATGAATCGTGGCTATTCTGCTGAGAAATATCTTTCCATAATTGAAAAACTAAGAAATACTATTCCAGATGTTGCTTTGACAACCGATGTTATGGTTGGTTTTCCAGGAGAAACAGAAAAAGATTTTATGGATACTTATAATCTTATGAAAAAAATGAGATTCGATTATGCATTTACTTTCAAATACTCACTTCGTGAGGGAACTGCATCTGCTAATCCCCGAGCAAATCGGGAACAAATTGACGAAAAAATCCGCTTGGAAAGATTACAAAAACTAATTACTTTACAGGAAAAAATCACTTATGAAAAGTATCAAGAGCAGATTGGAAAAAATGTTGAAGTTTATGTCGAAAAGATAAGTAAAAAAAATAAAAATGACCTTTCTGGTAAAACCAGAGATAATAAAATTACAGTATTTCCCGGAGAAAAAAATTTTATTGGTAAATTTGTAAAAGTTAAAATAACAGATGCAACTGGTTGGACTCTAAAAGGAAAACAACAAAATATTTGACAAGATTCCAAAATAAAATTTTCTTTGTTTATGAAATATAATGGAGGTATTATGAAAAAAATTATTATTTTTATTGTGATATTTTTTATATTTTCAGTCTTCTCTAACCTATTTGGGCAGAGCACAAAACTCCTTTTTCGTAAAAAAAGTATGTTTGGTGGAAATAAATATATCAATATTTATCTTTCGAATTCATTTGGTAGTGAATCTATTGAACCAGACAGTATTACCAGTTCAAATAATATCTACTTTTCATATAAACCTGATGGTGATTGGAACTTCAAAGAAAAAGACCTTAACAAAGATATAAATAGCATTTGCATTAATCAAGACAAATCAAGCATCTCAAGTATAAAAACTCTACCATTAAAAAAATATGGTAAAATATTATTAGTTGTTGCTACTTTCCCCAAAGATAAAATATTAATTACACAACCTATTGAATTCTATAACGATTTAGACATATCACAACCAATTCACATACCTGAAAAATATTGGCCTAATTATAAAACTTATAGTCAATATTACACAGAAGGAGCAAAATTATATGATGAAAAAAATTATCTTAAATCATTTGAATTCTTAAAACACTTTATAACAGACGATAAGGAAATTACCAGATACTCATTCTTCAGACTTGCACAACAATTAATAACAAAAACTGTAAAAAACCTTGTTGCTGAAAAGCAGAATGAATATAAAATTCTGTCACTTGAGCTATCAATATCCATAGATGAAAATAACATCTCCAAACTGGAATCAATATATACTACACTAATAGAAGCCAAACAAACCTTTGAACCTTATTTTAAGATCTCTGATGCTGAAAGTAACGAATTGCAGCAACAAATCAATCAATTAACAACTGATGTAAATCAAACTATTAATAAAATCAAAGAAACTTTTGAAACTGAAAAACTTGCTCTGTTTGAAAATGGAAATTATAATGATTTTAGATTCAGCTTGTATATTGATCTCTTAGTTCGTATCTTATGTTATACTAATGAAATAGAAGAAACAAATAAATTAGATTCATTTGACCCTTCAGTTATTGATAATTTTAAATCTCTAAAGAAGGAATTAATAGAATTAGAATGGTTAGATGATTTCAATTTGATCCTAAGTATAATTAATAAACATATAACTTCTAATGGATATGTTCTTAATGCTTCAGCGATTGAAAATCTGGAAAAACAACAGAATTCTGAAAAACAACCCTATTATAATATTTTTATGGCTTTCAATTCTATGGGAAAAAATGAGTTAGACCTTTTTGTACAATTCATAAATCAAGCATTCAAAAAATGCACAGATAATGAGCTTTTTTCTTTTTTAGAATTAAGATATCTTTCATATCTTGCTGCCAAAAATCAGATTAGTAAAACTGTTTTGAGTTGTTTAAATGAGGGTTTAAATTATGAGAATAAAGGCGATTTCGCTAGTGCTGAACAACAATATGAAAAAGCAACAAAATTAGCAAGCAACTATGCTCCTCCACTATTTTATCTTGGACGAATTCATCATAAAAAAAATGAAAAATATATTGCAGAAACAT
>JAGMCF010000285.1 GCA_023129415.1 Candidatus Cloacimonadota bacterium | reverse complement strand
TGGAATTGCCAGAAGCATTCTAAATTATTAGCCACGAAGGACGCTAAGATTCACTAAATTGAAAAATATGATAATGGAAAAACTAATTTAAATATATTAGCGTTACTTCGCGTTCTTGGTGGCTATATAATTACAAAGGAGAAATAGATGGAAACGATTAAATTAAGTGAAATGGATTCAAATTTCAAATATGAAATTGCTTCACAACCTGGAGCAGAAAATTTCAAAAAGTGTTTTACCTGTGGAACCTGCACTGCTTCATGTCCTGTGGCTGAAGTAAATGAGAAATATGACCCAAGAAAGATAATCCGAATGGCAATTTTAGGAATGCGTGAACAAGTGCTTTCTTCAGACCTTTTATGGATGTGTTCAAGATGCTATACTTGTTATGCTTTATGCCCACAGAATGTCAAATTCACTGATGTGATGGAAGTTTTACGAGATATGGCAGTAAAAGAAGGATATGTCCCAGATAATAGAATTTCTGAAATAAAAGAACTGGATAAGTTTATTCAGGATTTACGATGTAATCTTATAAATTATAAACTTCATCCTGATGATGAGTTAGCTAATAAAATAAGACATATGTTAGAAGATAATATGGTCAAAAAAGTTAATAATATATAAATGGGTTTAACCTAATGGAGACAATAGCAATGAAAAAAAGCACAAAATTAAGTTTTGATGATTTGCTCAGGGATGTTATCAACAAAGGGTTATGTAATAAATGTGGGGCATGTGTGTCATTTTGCACTGCTGACCAAATAGGAGCGATTGAAATGTGTGATTGCTTTGATCGTCTTCCTAGATATGTAGACCCGGACAAATGTTTTAAGTGTGGAATATGCTACCTTATCTGTCCTCAAACCAAAGAGCTTAATGAAGAGATAAAACAAGAATTTGGATGGTCTCCACCAATAGGCTCTTTTAGGGAGATTATTTCCGCACAGGCTACTGATGAAGAAATTAAGGAGGTGGCAACTGATGGTGGTGTGGTTACCGCTCTTCTTTCTTATATGCTTGAAAATAAGATTATTGATGGTGCTATTGTAGCTAAAAGAACCGGTTTATTTGACCGTCAGCCGGATATTGCTACCACTCGTGAGATGTTAATACAAGCAGCAGGTTCACAATTCTCCGAATCTCCACAACTTGGAGAGATTGGCAAAGAGTATTCAACTTATGTGCCTATTCTTCCAACAGTAAGAATGTTCGGAGTAAAACCGTCTATAAAATTAGCTGTTGTGGGTACTCCCTGCCAGATTACAGCGGTTCGCAAAATGCAAGTTTTGAATATACTGCCTTCGGACATCATCTTTTTTACCATTGGACTGTTTTGCATGCAATGTTTTACCTTTGATAATCTAATGGGAAAGACATTTATTAAGAGACATCACATTAAGCCTGAGGATATCCAGAAGATAAATGTTAAAGAAGATTTTAGGATTGAATTGAAATCAGGATTAAGGATCCATATTCCTTTCGATGAGATCCAGGATATTGCGAGACCCCCATGTCTTGCTTGTCGAGATTTCGCTAATGATTTCGCAGATATTTCAGTGGGTGGTTTAGGGTCCGCGGACGGATACACAACTTCTATAATAAGAACAACTCTTGGCAAAAGGATGTTTGCTAATGCTGTAAATCACAACTATATCAAACCCGCAGATATTTCCGAAGAGAATAAAAAAAGTATATTATCACTTGTTGAAAATTTTGTCGAAAAGAAGAGAAAAAGGTCAAAAACATGGACTGAAATTCTTGGATTTTCTGATCTTTACCAGGCAATAGATGTTGTAGAGAGGGATAAGGTCAATTTGTGTGCTGAATGCGAGAGATTGAATAGTCATTTGAATTGGGTAGTCAGTTTCGTAAGCCATGAACTTAGCGGTATCTTAGGAACCATTATTATGAATATAAGTGCCCTTGCTGACGAAGAAGTAGCGAGTAGATTTGATGAAACCAAAAAAAATAAGATGCTGATAGGAGCACTTAGCAGTTTGAAACTAATGAAGGATATGATACAGAACTACTTAGCATCATCAAAAATAAAAACAGGTCATCTTGGTTTTACACCAAAAAAAGTAAATCT
>JAGMCF010000284.1 GCA_023129415.1 Candidatus Cloacimonadota bacterium | reverse complement strand
TTGAAACAACTACTCATACTGACGGACCTACTGATAGAACAGAATGGCTTGTTACTATGATAAATGAAGGGATTGATATCTTTAACTATGACCCTGTGGATATTTTCTACACAAGTGGACATGGTGGTTATAATGTGTGGAGGTTACATTATCCCAGTGCAGGTTTGGAAGGATATTTCCGTTCTAATGATGGACAGGTGTATGGTGATCCATATAGTGGGTCAAATATTGATATAAATTCTGACAATCCGAAGATATATTTTGGGCTAGGCAATTGTAATATTGGTCAGATTTATCATGTTGGTTGTATGGCACCATCATGGATTCATACTGGTGGAGCATATCAATATACTGGTTATGTAATTACCGAAGGAACGAATTCGCATCAACACGGTGGGACAAAAGCATACTTCTATAAAGTAGCAAGAAACTACACTTGGGCAGAAGCGTACTTCTTGGCAAATCAAGCATTAAAGTTTGATATTATAAATAATACCCCGGGAACAAGTCCTCCTGATTTGAATGGTTCTGCACTTTATGGAGACCCTGGAATGCAAGTGAAGATGTCTAATGAAGGTGTCTTTCAACAGCCACTCTTCACAAGCGAACTTACTGTGAATGTGGGAACCGAAAAAGATACTGTAACCTTCAAGATTACAATGAATAGAGAAGGCAATCCTGGTTTTACTAGCAAATGGGGAGAGCGTCATCCAGCAATAATTCTACCTTTCCGAGCTGAAAATATTGAGATTATTTATACTGATGCGATAGCTACTGTAATAGAAGATAATTTTGCTCTAATGTATATCTGGTATCAAGGACTACCGCCATTACCACAAGGTGAAACAAGAGAGGTTGTCTTTACCTGTAATCATATCATTGTCGATGTTGATGACCAAGTAGTTCCAAGAACAGAACTTGACAATGTCATTCTTTATCAGAGCTATCCCAATCCGTTTTCCACTAAAGACGGAAATTCACAAAATACATTTTTATTCACTCTTCCGAAATCAAGCAAGGTCTCCCTCAAGATTTATAATATCAAAGGTCAACTGGTAGAGACCCTTATTGATGAAGTTCAGCAGGCTGGTTATCATTCTGTTGTCTGGAATGTCCCCGAGAAGGTGGGGATAAGTTCTGGTATCTATTTCTATCGTATTACTGCTGGTGATTTTAGTGCTACGAAAAAATGTGTTATATTGAAGTAGGATTAAATATGGAGTACTCCAACCTGTTCTCCGACCTATTCTCCGAAGGATGAAAAGGTGAAAATGCTAATATATCGGAGCATACAGGGGACAGAGTTGCCTCCTCTGAAAAAATATAAAGAGAGACCGATGAGAAAAACATTTCATAATTTAAAAACTGTAATCTTTTATATTACAGTTTGCTTTATATTTACTTCAACTAATACCCAAGCAGAATGGATATTAGTTGATTCTACCTCTTTCACAAAACTTGTTCCAGTTGAAGAAAAGTGTTATATCTTGGTTCAATCTGGCATAAATTATTTAGAATTAACCTTGCCATCAGACAATCTTACACCAGACGCTGAAGATGCGATAGCTATTGCACCAGACTGGCTCAAAATGGACTTACGGGATAATTTCCGCAGACTTAGTGAGAATGACCAGAATTTATATGCTGGATTAATTAATAATTCAGTATATCCTTATGTTGACGAAGTCTGCTTTGAAGTAGCTCATATTGCTCCACAAACACTTTCCAGTTCAATGAATCCACAAGTTTTAATAGAAAATGTGGAATCCTTATATGAAATGGATAATTACTTTGATTATGTAACAATAGTTGATTATGGTGGTGATGATTATTACTCGACAACTATGTATTTGGTTTTAGAAGAGGGAATTATTCATGAGTTTGAACTGCCACGAGAAATCTATTACTGGTATATTGTTCATCCAAAGTTGCATAAAGAGACACCCAATTATATCAATCCTGGAACAGGAAATCCTGCAGTTCCACCAATAGGAAAATTCTGGCGAGACTATTTAATAAACCATAATGATTTTGGATATCCACTTTTGCGAACCTATCTTGATACCTGCTCTGTATTATGGAAATGCGAGCAGAACACAATTAATAATGGAGCAGTGGGTGCTGTTACTCAATGGGTTCAGGATGTGATGACTTTCCAGCCATACCCACATCATAACCAACCAGTGCGTATCTACACATTACATATTGGCACATGTAGCGTATATTCGTATCTCACATCAGCTGCGGCACGAGCTGCCCTTATCCCAACTGTTGTGAATGTTATGTATAGTGACAATCATAAGATAAATGAATTCTGGGATAGACGCTGGATAGCCTGGGAACCTGTAAATACTTTTATTGATTACCCAGAGGGTTATGAGAATTGGGGTTGGAATATAGCAGCTGCATTCAACTGGCGAGGTGATAGTTTCATCTGGGATGCCATAGAAAAATATACAGAAGTATGTACTCTTAATGTGAATGTATTTGATAGTAACGGACACCCTGTTGATGGAGCGAGAATTAAGATATACAGCAGCCCTTGTACAGGTTGGGGAGCAACTGCTGGTTGGACGAATTACAATGGTCAAAAGCAATTCCTTCTTGGTGACAATCGCACTTTTAGTGCACAGGTTACAAGTGCCATTGGAAATTATCCCGTAAGTGGTATGGAGACAGTAATTATTAATAGCAGTGCTGGGGTTTACTATAACTGGAATGTAACCTTACCTGGAACCCTTCCGATTCTTGATGTGTCTCCTGATACCATACCAAGCAATCCAACTGATGACTATCGTCTTGTAATAGAATATAATCTACCCAGAGAAATTCTATATGGTTACAACTTTGATGACAATAATTGTTTCTCCGAACCAAGTTCACCTGGACATATTGATTTCTTTATATGTGACGAAGGAAACTTTAATAATTATATTGCAAATCAGAGTTTTCATGCATTTGAGATTCATCAAAATAATTCTGGAAATAATATTGATTTTATTCTACCAAGTTCAGATTCTTGGTATGCTGTTTTCTCTAATGAGGATAAGTTAGTGATGACACAGGAATTGCAGGTTACAGCAAGACTTTATCAGAAATCTACCAGTATTATTCCAGAAGAGGAGGTTAAGAAATTATTCCCAAGAATTGCTCTTTATCCTAATTATCCAAACCCTTTCTGTCCCGAGACACAAATTACTTTCTACATCTCTAGTACAGGTGAAACAGAACTGGCAATTTACAATGTTTCTGGTCAAAAAGTGCGGACTTTAATAAATGAATTTCAGACCACTGGTGAACATACTATTATCTGGGATGGCACAGATGATGATGGAAATGCTGTTAGTAGTGGAATTTACTTCTATCGATTAACAAATAACGGAAAAACCGTCGATATAAAAAAGATGTTATTATTGAAATAAAACAGTCATCCTATGTTGACCCGTCCTCCGCAGTAGAAAAGCTATGGAGGACAAGGAGAAAAAATGATGAAACGAAATGACCTCGAAAATCGGGATAATTCGGAGACACGAGAATTTTTTATTGAAACTGTAATGTATAAACTAATATTAAAATCTATAGGCAGTATGATTCTACTTTTATTGATTATACCTCAAGCACTGTATTCTCAGGCTCCAGCAATAGAGTGGGTAAACCTATACGGTGAACATGCTCAAGCCAGAGGGATTCAGGTTACTCCTGATAGTGGTTATATTGCCTGTGGATTTATTGGGATGGTTGATGATGAGGATTATTACCTCGTTAGGGTCAA
The DNA here is from genome assembly GCA_023129415.1 of Candidatus Cloacimonadota bacterium. Classification (GTDB taxonomy): domain Bacteria; phylum Cloacimonadota; class Cloacimonadia; order JGIOTU-2; family JGIOTU-2; genus JAGMCF01. Next base: position 6,619 of record JAGMCF010000284.1, on the reverse strand, counting down.
CCCTGATGGTGATACTATCTGGACAAGGAGATACGATTTTTTCAATGCAGGTAATGAAGCACTTTATTCTGTTGACCTCGCATCCGATGGTGGCTATGTTACTACAGGATATGGCGATTGGAATGGTACTTCTTTGAAATGTTTCATCCTTAAAGTGAATTCCGTAGGAGATACAGTCTGGTCAAGAACCTATAATGTCAAACAAGGAACCTCTATTTTCCATACCTCTGATGATGGCTATATTATTACTGGTGGTGGTTTAGGTGTTGGTTATATGCTTCTCAAAATTAACTCCGAAGGTGATGAAATGTGGACTGGAATTTATGGCAATGGCTGGTCATGGGATGTGCATCAAACCATTGACGGAGGATATATTTGCACTGGAGATGATGGAGCAGGTCCAATGACCCACCTTATTAAAGCAGTTAGAACTAATGCTGATGGTGATTCAATCTGGTCGAAGACTTTTTATGGTGGCAGGGGAAATTCCATTCTCCAGACAAATGATGGAGGTTTCATTATCAGTGGATACACCAGAGATTTTGGACCATGTCTAAGACCTTGCCTTATAAAAACGAACGCAGATGGTGATACACTCTGGACAAAGGTTTACACAACACCCGAAAGTTATTGTACTGGCTCTTATGTAAGACAGACCACGGATGGTGGCTACATCCATGCTGAATCTGGGTCCGTGGATATACTCAGGAAAACTGATTCCGAAGGTAACACAGTCTGGATATTATCTCTTCCCGGCTTTGGTTATACTCACATTCACTCTCTTCAAATTACACCTGAAAATGGCTATATAGTCGCAGGATATGACTGGCCTAGTGGTTCGTCCTGGAAACTCTACATCGCCAAAACAGAACCCGATCCTACCATTGTTGATATAGATGATAATAATTCATCTATTCCTATACATTACAGCCTTTTACAGAATTATCCAAATCCTTTTAAACCGTCAGGAGCCGGTCACAGCCCGGAAACTACAATTTCTTTTAATTTTTCTCGCAAAGACGCAAAGGATGAAAAAATTGAAATTTATAATATCAAAGGACAAAAAATCAAAACTTTGCCAATTCCGCAATCCGAAATCAGCAATCCGAATTCTGTGGTTTGGGATGGAACCGACAACAACAATAAACCAGTCACATCAGGAATTTATTTCTACAAATTTAAAACCGATAATTTCGAAAAGACGAGAAAAATGATCCTGATGAAATAAGCTAACGCATTTCACAGGATAAATATTAATCAAATAGTCAGGCTTCATCCCGAATGCTTTCGGGACACTCCATCGAGGAGGTGGAAGATGAAAAAAAGAACATTTATTTTGTTAGTATTACTATTTATTGCAGTACTTGCTTTTGCTCAAGCACCTGAATGGCAATGGGCAACCCAAGCTGGTGGAACTAATAGTGATGGAGGAAAGGCAATCACAATAGATGCTGCAGGGAACAGTTATGTGACAGGAACTTTTAGAGAAACAGCAACCTTTGGTTCCTATTCTCTTACCAGCAGTGGATATTTGGATATTTTTGTAGCAAAGATGGATGAAGATGGAAACTGGTTATGGGCAACTAGAGCTGGTGGAGGTAGTTGGGATTGGGATTGCGGATGTGGAATCACAATAGATGATGCAGGGAACAGTTATGTGACAGGAGGTTTTAATGGAACAGCATCCTTTGGTTCCTTTTCTATAACCAGTGGGGGTGATGATGATATTTTTGTAGCAAAGATGGATGCAAATGGAAACTGGCAATGGGCAACAAGAGCTGGTGGAACTTATATTGATTTTGGATATGGAATCACAATTGATAATGCAGGGAACAGTTATGTGACAGGAACTTTTGCATATACAGCATCCTTTGGTTCCTTTTCTCTTACCAGCAGTGGTGATGCTGATATTTTTGTAGCAAAGATGGATGCAACAGGAAACTGGTTATGGGTAACCCAAGCCGGGGGTGGAACTTCTGTTAGTAGAGGATATGGAATTACAATAGATGATGCCGGAAACAGTTATGTGACAGGATTTTTTTATGATACAATCACCTTTGGTTCCTATTCTCTTACCAGCAGCGGGATGGAAGATATTTTTGTAGCTAAGATGAATGCAGAAGGAAACTGGCAATGGGCAGCAAAAGCTGGTGGAACTGATTGTGATTACGGAAAAGCAATCACAATAGATAATGCAGGGAACAGTTGTGTGACAGGATATTTTTACGATACAGCAACCTTTGGTTCCTATTCTCTTACCAGCAGTGGTGATGCTGATATTTTTGTAGCCAAGATTGATGCAAACGGAAACTGGCAATGGGCAATCCAAGCTGGTGGAAGTGTTAGTGATGGTGGAAATGGAATCACAATAGATGATTTTGGGAATAGTTATGTAACAGGGTATTTTATGTTAACAGCAACCTTTGGTCCCTATTCTCTTACCAGCAGCGGATCTTGGGATTCAGATATTTTTGTAGCCAAGATGGATGTAGATGGAAACTGGCAATGGGCAATCCAAGCTGGAGGAGATAGTTGGGATCAAGGATCTGCAATCACAATCGATGATTTTGGGAATAGTTATGTAACAGGGTATTTTATGGCAACAGCAACCTTTGGTCCCTATTCTCTAACCAGCAGTGGAAGTTGGGATATTTTTGTAGCAAAACTTGGCAGTAATAGCTATGCTGAAAATGAAATAAGTACAAAAGAAATAGGACTTTCAAATTATCCTAATCCGTTCAATCCGTCAGGTGCCGGACGCAGTACAACGACTACAATTTATTTTAATATTTCTCGCAAAGACGCAAAGAACGCTAATCTAGAAATCTATAATATCAAAGGGCAGAAAATCAAAACATTACAAATTCTGCAATCTGCAATCCACAATCCGAATTATGTCGTTTGGAACGGAACCGACGGAAACAACCAACCAGTTTCATCAGGCATCTATTTCTATCAACTAATAAGTGATAAAAAAACCATCGATATAAAAAGGATGTTATTATTAGAATAGTGTCATAGAAGCTAAACTTCAAACAAAGGAGTATAATATCATGAAAAAAGTTATTTTTTTAGCAGTTATGATTTCATTGCTTTCAGGAACAATAGTTGCATATGAGTGGGAGATAGAGGTTGTTGATCCTGATATGATAAACCAATATAGACATTATATTTCACTTGCTCTTGACAACTTTAACCTTCCTCATATTGCTTATTTTATTGGAAGACCAAGTGGTGGTATACCTCCAAGTATACTTAGATATGCCTTCTGGAATGGAACAGATTGGGAGATCTCTATGGTGGATGATGAGTCAAACTCGGGTAATTTTGCCGGTGAGACTTGTTCACTTGCATTAGACAGTGATAGACGTCCCCATATTAGTTATCTTGCGACAGATGAAGACAATACATATTGTCTTAAATATGCTTTATGGACAGGAGCATACTGGGACTTTCAGGTCGTAGACTATGAATCAGGACGTGTTGGTGAGTTTAATTCTCTAAAACTTGATAGTTTGGGATATCCACATATCAGCTACTATGATTATTACGGTGATTATCTTAAATACGCATCTTGGAATGGTGAAACATGGGAAATAGAGATTGTTTCTAATGGACTTGCCTGGGGTACTTCACTCGATCTTGACTCTCTTGATTACCCGTGCATCGCCTATTACGGAGATGGTAATAACCTCAATTATGTACACTGGAATGGTACAAGTTGGGATTTCTATAATGTAGATAATTTTGGAGGAAATGTTGGAAGCATAGATATTTCATTAAAATTGGACAGCCAGGATTATCCTCACATAACTTATTACATGTTTAATCAAACCTTAAGATATGCAAGATGGGATGGTTCAGATTGGATCATTACAACAGTTACAGGCAATTATGGCGGTGCTTATAGTTGGCTTGCATTAGATAACCAGGATTTTCCTCATATTGTTTATTACCAGGCTCTTGGTTATAACTGGAATGTATGGTATAAATATTGGGATGGTTCAAGTTGGCATAATGAGGTAGTAAATCAACCATTGGGAGGTGGTTGGAACTGCCGGATAGCTTTAGACAGCCAGGAATATCCTCGTATTGCTTATTACAACCAAAACAATGTAGATCTGGAGTATGCAAGTCCAATAATATTTGGAATTGAAGATGATATTACAACATCCATAGATAATACTTCTGTTATTTTAAATAACTACCCCAATCCCTTCAACCCGGAAACAACTATTTCTTTTAATCTCACCGCAAAGAACGCAAAGGACGCAAAGATTGAGATCTATAATATCAAAGGACAGAAGATAAAGTCATTTGTCATTAGTCAATCGTCATTGGTTAATGGTCAAGGATCAGTCGTTTGGAATGGCACAGATGATGATGGTAATGATGTTAGTAGTGGAATTTATTTCTATTGTTTGAAATCGGATAATATCGTGAAAGTTCGAAAAGCGATTCTAATAAAATAAGGAACAAAAATCCTAGTTAGTTGCATTAATCAGAGTGCCTAATTAATAAAGAGGACTCTATTTAAAAAATAGAAAGGAGAGAAAATGTTAAAGCAACGCGTAAATCCTTATTTTTCAGGACAGAAAGGAATAATAAACCTTTCCGATTTTAATTCCGATAAATCGGTGTCTGTTAGGACAGATCAATCGGTAAAAAGGCAATGTAAAAAAGTAACCCTCATCTGGATATTAATGCTTTTCTGGGTGATAAATCTATTTAGCCAAGCACCCCCTACCCTCTGGACAAAGACAATTGGTGGAACTAGCGATGACACAGGCTACTCAGTTCAAGAGATTTCTGATGGCGGATACATCATTGCAGGATATACAAAATCATTCGGTCACGGATGGTATGATGTTTATCTTATAAAGACAGATTTAGATGGTGACACTCTCTGGACAAAGACTTATGGTGGAGTAGGTTATGATGCCGGGCATTCAGTTCAACAAACTTCTGATGATGGATACATTATTGTGGGCGAAACATTTACATTCGGAGCAGGTAGTTCAGATGTCTATCTGATAAAGACAGATGCAGACGGTGATACTCTCTGGACAAAAACCTATGGCGGAACTATAAATGATGCGGGGATGTCAGTTGAACAAACTTCTGATGAAGGTTTCATAATAACTGGACATACACGTTCATTTGGTGGTGGAGCATGGTACGACCTCTATCTTATAAAGACAGATGTAAATGGTGATACTCTCTGGACCAAGACTTATGGAGATGGTGGAGACTATTATGATGGCGGTTATTCGGTGCAAGAAACAAGAGATAATGGATACATTGTTGCTGGATGGACAGTCACGCCATTAGGTAAATATTATCATTGGGATGTTTATCTGGTAAAAACTGATGCTGATGGTGATACTCTCTGGACAAAAAAATATGGTGGAATAGATGATGATAAAGGTCATTCAGTTTATCAGACCTCTGATCGTGGATATATCATTGCAGGACAAACAGAGTCCTTTGGTGCTGGTAGTAGAGATGTCTATCTTATAAAGACAGATGCAAATGGTGATACTCTATGGACAAGAACTTATGGTGGCACAAATCAGGATGCGGGTTTGTCAGTTCAGGAGACCACTGATGGCAAATACATAGTTGCAGGTTATACAAAGTCATTCGGAGCAGGCGGCTATGATGCATATCTTATAAAGACAGATGTATACGGAAATATTCTGTGGACAGAAACTTATGGTGGCTCATACTGGGATGAAGGTCAGGCAGTTCAACAAACTTCCGATGGGGGATACATAATTGTTGGATATGCAAGTTCATTCGGAGCTGGGTTATGGGATGTTTATCTTATAAAAACCGATCCTGAACCAGTTGGTATTGATGAGCAAGAACCTTCCCAAAATCTTGACATCATTTCTCAATGTGAGCCAAATCCATTTAGGGATAAGACCTTAATAAAATATACTATGCTAAAAGATAGTCATCTCCAGGTTGTTATTTATAATCTTCTTGGTCAAAAGGTGCGAACATTGATCAGTGAAAATCAATCCGCTGGCCATCATTCAGTTATTTGGGATGGCACAGATGATGATGGGAATGCTGTTAGTAGTGGGATTTATTTCTATTGTCTTACTTCAAATAAAATTACAAAAATTCGTAAAGCAATTCTGATAAGATAGGGTTGTAAATTTAGTTTTCTTTCAATATTTGTTTGTAGAACATTATCGGACAGATGAGTTAAGTTGGAATGAAGAAGAGATAACTATATTGGTGGTATTTAATAATCATTAATAATGTTTTTTGAAATATACGAGATGTCATCTTCAAAAGGAAAAGAGATAAGAAAAAAAAGTTTGAAGGTATGAATGATCTCTGAAATAATAATTTGACATATAAAATAATGATTTTCTCTTTTAACTATATAATATCAAATTTGATTGGAAATTTTCCATTTTAAGATTTATCATGAATGAAATGAGAATTAAATCTTTTATTTCAAATCTATTGATTACTTTATTTTATATGATGCTATTAAATGTGAGCCTGAAACTTTGCGAAAGTTTCAAACTTTCGCAAAGATATTACAAAGGAAACTAAGATGAAATTCTTGAAGGAAAATTTTTACCATATATATAATCGT
>JAGMCF010000283.1 GCA_023129415.1 Candidatus Cloacimonadota bacterium | reverse complement strand
CGTGTTACAGAGGGAATAGAGTTCCCAAGTGCGAAACTTGAGTAAATTAACTTAAGGGAAAAAGATGGCAGCAGAGACATTTAAAGGTGGTGTTCATCCTCATGACTTTAAACACTTCTCAAATAAAGTTCCTATAGAAGATTTCCCCGCGCCAAAAAAGGTTATCATTCATCTTACTCAGCATATCGGAGCACCATCAAAGCCAACTGTAAAGGTTGGAGATTTGGTCAAAAAAGGTCAGAAAATATCTGAGGCTGGAGGATTTGTATCTATTCCAATGCACAGCTCTATTTCTGGAAAAGTGACAAATATTGGAACTTACCCTCATCCATTAGGAACTGTCCAACAAGCTATTGAAATTGAAAATGATGGCAAGAATGAATGTGTGGATTGTCTTGAAGATAATGAATCATATATGGATATGACTGTTGATGAAATGAAGAATCGTGTAAAAGAAGCTGGAATCTGTGGTATGGGTGGTGCTGGTTTTCCCACTCATGTAAAGCTTTCTCCACCTGAAAATAAACCCATTAACACTGTGATTTTAAATGGGGTTGAATGTGAACCATTTCTGACTGCTGACCATCGTCTGATGCTGGAAAAACCTGACGAAATAATTGCTGGTTTGAAAATCATAATGAAAATACTTGGTGCAAAAAAAGGATATATCGGTATTGAATTAAATAAGAAAGATGCCATTAAAATTATGAGGGGTAAATTGAAAATTGAGAAAAATTTTCAGGTTGTTCCTCTACATTTAAGATATCCACAAGGAGCCGAAAAGCAGCTTATATATGCAGCAACTCGAAAAAAGGTGCCTGCTGGTGGACTCCCAATGGATGTTGGGATTGTTGTTCATAATGTAGGAACAGCATTTGCAATTTATGAAGCAGTCAGATATAATAAACCATGCATAGAGAGAATTACAACTGTAACTGGCTCTATTGTAAAAAAACCAAAAAATCTACGAGTACCTATTGGATCTTCAATATCTGATATGATAGAATATTGTGGTGGTACAATCATAGATATTGCAAAACTAATTTCAGGTGGTCCAATGATGGGATTTGCAATTCCCAATATAGATACTCCTATTACAAAAACCACATCCGGAATTGTTTTATTTGGCAAAGATGAAATTGTAGATACTAAAGAGCAACCCTGTTTGCATTGCAGTCGCTGTGTTGATGCCTGCCCGATGAACCTGATTCCCACATTTATTGCTGAAAATGTAAAAAACCAAAACTATGAATTCGCTCAAAAATTAAATATATTAGATTGCATGGAATGCGGCTCATGTTCCTATGTATGCCCTTCTCATATTCAAATTATCCAGTGGATAAAATTGGGTAAGTTAGAAGTCGGAAAATTGATGAAGAAAAATGAGCCACAAAATCACCCCAGTTAAATATTAAAAAGGATTTAACGGGGCTGGCACAAAATCACACAAAAACTAACAAAAAATATCTTTATTTTATTGTTGTGTGATTTATTATTAAATATAAGTTGGTAGGAGATACAATGCCGTATATAAATCTCAAAATATTAGGAAAATTAACAGAAATCCAAAAATCTGAAATATCCAAACAATTTACTGAAACTCTAGAAAAAGTAGCAAAGAAACCACCAAATTCAGTTTATATTGTTATTGATGAAGTTGAAAGGGAAAATTGGGCTGTTGGAGGAAAACTCTTTTCTGAAAAATAGAATTCTTTTAATAAACAAAAATCTTTGTCATTTAAAATTTATTTGATATTTGATATTTGAATTTGTTTAGTATTTAGATATTCGTATTTAGGATTTTATAGATTGGAGGTTAAAAAGGTGAATCTATTAAAAATTTCATCTTCACCGCATCTACATGAAAATGTGAATGTAAAAAAAGTAATGTGGTCAGTTGTTATTGCTTTAATGCCTGCTTTGATAGCTGCATATGTCTTCTTTGGGTGGCGATCGATCTTTTTAACCGTATTAGGTATTATAACTGCTGTTGTTATAGAAGCCTTGATGCAGTTATTTATGAAGAAACCAATTACAGTATCAGATGGTAGCGCAGTTATTACCGGTCTGCTCTTATCATTTAATCTACCTCCAGAATCTCCCTTTTGGTTTCCAATAATTGGTTCAGCCTTTGCAATCATAATTGGTAAGCAAATTTTTGGTGGTTTAGGATATAATCCTGTAAATCCAGCTCTGCTTGGAAGAGCATTTTTAATGGCTTCCTGGCCCATCCAAATGACAACAGGCTGGATGACCAAAATGGCAAAACTTGGTGTAAGTACAATTTCTGGTTTAAAGATAAGTATTATTTCTGGTGGGAATCCATATCTTCAGAACTTAATAACATCTGCAACTCCTTTGAATTTAGCTCAGCAGATAAGAGGAGATATTGTTGAAGGAATTGCTGGTGATTCTGCTCGAACAGTTTTTCATAGTTTATCATCTCTGGATTATATTAAAAATCTTTTCTGGGGCAATATCGGTGGATGTATTGGAGAGGTTTCTGCTGCTGCACTCATTATCGGAGCTGCCTTTCTTGTGTATAAACATTATATCGAGTGGAGAATTCCATTGAGCTACATTGGGACTGTTGCAATTTTAAGCTGGTTTTTAGGTGGTATTGATGGTTTATTCTCAGGTCCGTTTCTATTCCATATATTTTCTGGAGGGCTTATCTTGGGTGCATTCTTTATGGCTACTGATATGGTTACATCACCAGTAACGAAAAAAGGCAGGTTAATTTTTGGCATTGGATGTGGAATTATTACTGTAGTGATAAGACTCTGGGGTGGCTATCCAGAAGGAGTTTCATATTCTATTTTGATTATGAATATTGCAGTTCCTTTGATTGATAGATTAACACCTCAGAAACCCTTCGGTTTCAGGAAAATTAGGGAGGATAATCAAAAATGAAACAAATATCCTCGTCTGCACGGGGACAGCCAGCCAACACAAAGAAAGATGAAAATATTATATTTATTGTACTGATGGAATATGAATAGAAACAGGATAAACCCCGTTAGATAATATTTACCTTGTTAAGATAGTAATATTTATTTTAACTGAATATCTAACAGGGTAAACCTGTTTCTACCCAACCGTAGAGGGGGTAGGTTTGGGTTCATCCCAAATCAAAATAAAGTGAAAGGGATTTTCAGATGAAACATTCATGTCAACGAGTTGACACAAAGGAGTATGAAAATTATATTTGACTTGGAGTCGGCAAGTTCATCCTTCGCAGTCTTGCTACGGAGAATGGATCTCTTGCCGAATTCAGCCGAGAGACTCGGCTACTCCATATAATATTAAAAGAGATTTACATATGAAAAATATACTCAAACCAACAATAGTCCTATTAGTTATATGCATAATTGCAGGCAGTGTTTTAGCTTTAATCTATAACAAAACTGAGCCTATTATTGCAGAAAACAACAGAATAGAAGAAGAAAATGCAAGAAAAGAAGTTTTGTCCTTAGCTGATAATTTTGAACTTGTTTATGAGAATAATAACATATTATATTACAGAGGTTTCGATAATAATAAGCTTGTTGGATATGTTTTTAAATGCTCGAAATATGGATATAGCAGTACAATCAAAATTATGGTTGGAATAGATACTTTACTTATGATAACTGGAATTAAAATTGTTGATCAACAAGAAACTCCCGGATTGGGTGCTAATTGCACAGAGCAAGAATTTACAGAAAAATTCAAAAAAACGAATCCAGAAACAATTTTAGCAGATAAAGATGGCGGAGATATTGTATCTATAACAGGAGCCACAATTACGACAAGAACTGTTGCTAACTCAATAAGAGAAAAATTTCAAGAACTAAAAGAAAAATTTAATAAGAAAAATGTTGATGAAGGATCAAAGATTAAATAAGTGTTACATTATTAAGCCGTTAAGAACGCTAAGTTTTACCAATATATTATGTTAGTGTTTCTTCCCCCGATTTATCGGGGTTCGTGGCTGAAAGAATTATCAATCCTTAAGGAGTATGATGAAGGCATTTGGTGAACTTACTAAAGGGATTATAAAAGAGAATCCAGTTTTTGTTATGGCTTTAGGACTTTGTCCTTTACTTGCGACAAGCACATCTGTTGATAATGCAATTGGAATGGGAGCAGCGGCAACTTTTGTTCTCATTTGCTCAAATATTATAATCTCTCTAATTAAAAATTTTATTCCCGATAAAATCCGTATCCCTTGTTACATACTTATTATTGCTTCATTTGTGACAATCGTAGATATGGTGATGCATGCTTATGTACCAGAGTTACATAAGAATTTAGGAATCTTTATTCCGCTTATAGTTGTCAACTGTATTATTCTTGGGCGAGCAGAAGCTTTTGCCGGTAAGCACAGTGTAGGAAAATCTATACTGGATGGAATCGGAATGGGTATAGGTTTTACATTAGCAATTATAATTATCGCTATTATCCGTGAATTGTTAGGTTCTGGTTCTATATATAATATACGCATTTTGCCCTCTTCTTATAAACCGATGATTTCTGCGATTTTACCTCCGGGTGCATTTTTTACAATAGCTTTGCTAATGGGACTGATTAATTTTTTAAGAAGTAAAAAGCATAAATCAGGAGCATAGATGGAATTCTCAAAATTGTTTGTTATCATAATAAGTTCAATTTTTATTAATAACTTTGTTATTGTCCGCTTCTTGGGACTTTGTCCATATATCGGGGTTTCAAAAAAGCTTGATTCAGCATTAGGAATGGGAATGGCAGTTATTTTTGTAATGACTATGGCTTCAACAATTACATGGATGATTTATAACTTCCTCCTTAATCCAACAACAAGTATTTTCGGGCTTGACCTGACATTTTTGCGAACAATCACCTTTATTTTGAGCATTGCTGTTCTTGTGCAGTTTGTAGAAATGGTAATTAAAAAAACTGTTCCAACGCTCTACAAAGCACTTGGTATTTATCTTCCACTTATCACTACAAACTGCGCAGTACTTGGAGTTTCTATCCTTAATATAAATGAAAATTATAATTTTCTTGGCGCAATAGTAAATGGTTTTTCGGCAGGTATTGGTTTCACTCTTGTATTACTTCTTATGGCTGGAATAAGGCAAAGATTAGAATTTGCAGATGTACCAGAATCTCTTAAAGGTATGCCAATTGCCTTTATAGTAGCTGGATGTATGGCTCTTGCTTTTCTTGGATTTTCCGGATTAAAGATTTAATTAGCCACGAAAGCACACAAAAAAACACGAAATTGATTTTAATAAAATAATTGTTTGTCTTCGTGTTACTTCGTGGCTTAAATATTTAAGGAGTTTTTGATGATACTGACTACGATAATTGTTTTAGGTTGTTTGGGTATAATTTTTGGAATAGGATTAGCAATAGCTTCAAAAAAATTTCATGTAGAAATAGATCCCAAAATTGAAAAAATAGAAGAAGCTCTTCCGGGTGCAAACTGTGGTGCTTGCGGGCTTCCGGGATGTTCCGGTTATGCAGAAGCAATAGTACACTCAGGAGCGGATATACACCTTTGTGCTCCGGGTGGAGATGAAGTTGCCCATGAGATCGCCAAAATAATGGGCATAAAGGCAAGTAAAAAAGAAAGAAAGATCGCTGTCATTCAATGCCAGAGTGGGGGATTAAATAATACTTTTCTAAAGTTTGAAAATAAAGGAATAGAAACCTGCCAGGCTGCATTAATACTTTCTGGCGGACATAATCTATGTGAATATGGCTGTCTGGGATATAATGACTGTATCCGAGCCTGTCCTTTTGATGCTATTTCTCTTGATGATAATAATATGCGGTTGATCGATGAGGTAAAATGCACTGGATGTGGAAACTGTGTTGAAGCCTGTCCTAAAGATTTAATTCAACTTGTCCCTATAAGCAAAAAAGTAAATGTTCTCTGCAAATCTCTGGATAAAGGCAAAGATGCAAAAGTTAAATGCGGAAATAAAACTGCCTGTATCGGCTGCGGAATTTGTGCAAAAAAATGCCCAATTGAAGCAATAACGATTGAAAATAATTTAGCTATTATAGATTATGAAAAATGTGTAACTTGTGGAATATGTGCTACAGTCTGTCCTACCAAATCAATTGTTGATAAAATAGGAATACATCCTCAACCAAAGATAATTGCAGAAAAATGTATTGGGTGTACTATTTGTGCGAAAAAATGTCCTGTTGATGCAATTGAAGGTGAACTAAAAAAACCGCACAAAATTGATGAAGAAAAATGTATTAAATGTGGGATTTGTGTGGAGGTGTGTCCCAAAGATGCGGTTGTGACGGTATAAATATTATATATGATTAAACATATAAATGATTTTTTGTTTTCCTCTTTTAAAAAAGAATGAAAAAATATTCATTTCAAATTAATTAAAATTTGTGAATAATATATACAAATATTTAATGACCTGCTTCCCCTTTTAATACTACAAAGATCGTCTTGAAAAGTATTTTAAGGTCTAACAAAATTGATTTTCTCCTGACATATATAATATCCATTTTTATCATTTCATCAAAATCAATAAAAGTTGAATTTATTCTTTCGGTTTGCCATAAACCTGTTATTCCAGGTTTAACTTTTAGTCTCTCTTTCTGCCATTCTTTATAATTATTAACTTCAAATTCAAAAGCAGGACGTGGACCAATTAAACTCATGTCTCCTTTAAGAACATTTATAAACTGAGGAATTTCATCCAAATAATATTTTCTTAAAAATTTTCCTATAGGAGTAATTCTTGGGTCCATCTTAAGTTTGAATTTATAATTACCTTTTGCTAATCCCAAATCCCCTGAAATAAGTTTATCAATATATTCTCGGTGGAGATCTTCATTAAAATCAATAAACATTGTTCTGAACTTATAATATATAAATCGTCTTCCATTTTTTCCGATACTCATTGCTTTAAATAATATAGGTCCTTTACTTCCTAATATTATTAAAATAGCTATTATAAAAAAAATTGGAAGAAAATATATTAAAAATAGTAAACTAAAAATTATATCTATAATCCGTTTTATTAAGTTATACATTTTTCTTCGTATTATTTATTTATAATCTTTTAATTATTAGCTTAGCATATTTCAAGAAGAATATAATAAATATTACAATTATAATAAAAAGAAATAATAATGCCAAAAAGTGAATAATTGCTACTGAATAATTATATACATCTGTTATTATTTTATTTCCAAAGTTCGGGGGTGGTAATTTTCTCAAATATAATGAGAATGCATTTACAATAATAGTAAAGATTCCTAAAATCCCAGATAATTTTTTAAATGATTTGGTAGCATTAAAACTATTAAGTCTTTTCCTTACTTTTTTTGCTAATTCTGTCTTTTGGTCTTTTAACTTAAATTGTGATTTTAAATTCTCTACCTTTGATTCTAGAATGGAAATTTCGGAGCTATCACCTGAAACATAAAGAACAACTTGAACAGTTGGATCAATTGACATCATATTTGGATTATCAAGTAAGAAAGCAAATGCAATAGAATTTGGATGTCTCCAAGCTCCTAACACTTGATATCTTTCAGGTGGTCTATATCCATATTGCGTCCAATCATTTGCAGGATAAAATGAATAATTTGAAAATATATTATCTATATATCTTTGAACTTTAAATATTTCATCTTTTGAAGAAAGAAACAAAACCCAATAATGATGTATTCCTTTTGAGGTATCTTTTTTATTTTCTTGATTTATCATAATGAGAAATAATTCAACTTGAAGATCAGATATTATGTAATTTTATACATCACGAGTAATTATATTGCTACTAAGATTCAATTTATTTTTAAATATTTATATCCCAGTATATTAATATTACACGTGATAACTTCATCATTTTTATAAAATAAATGAATATTTTTTATATCTAAATAAAAAAGAATTAAAAGTATAATAAATTGTCAAGAAAAATTAGAACATTAACATAGAAAACTCAAATTATTTATATATGAATTGTAAATCCTTGGAGTCTTTGCTGGTTCAGGTATGTCACCTGAACCATTAATTAAATTTAAAATTTTTCACTTCAATCACGAAAAAAGATAGCAACTCTATTTTAAATGCTCCAAATCTGTTAAATCCTGATATCGTCCTGTGGATTTTTTATTTTTCCTAAGTTTTTAATCCTCTTTCTCCCTCATCGTAATATCATATATTGGCAAGTTCATATATGTGTCGTGCCCGATATAAATTTCATACTCCCAATCTTCTTTATCAAAGATTAATGTGTAATACTTTTTATCTTCTGTTCCTGTAACATCAAACTTCATATTCAATTCTTTTTCATAAAATTTAACAACATTATCATAATCATCAATAATTAGTTTTACCGATGTGTACATTCGTTCCTCAGGTATTTTATTATTACGAAGTTCAGTAAAAATATCAGCAAGTCTCGCTCCGGGATAGATGGGAATATCAAGATATTTTTCCAGCTTTTTCATTGTCTCTTTATTTGACCGTATCATTCCAATATTTTCTGCAGGGATTGTTTCGGATTTTTTCTTCCTGCATGAGAAGAAGACCAAAAGAAAAATGATTAAAGCTATCCATACAATCCACTCTTTTTTTATCATTTCTCACTCCTTTCAAAAATTCATAGAGCCAATATGTTTACTCAAATTTTTAAAAAATACATCTGATCTAATATGCTAAAATAATTTATTAAACTAGAAAATTTAGTCAAGAAAAATTGGAAAACCAACATTACAAAATCAAAAGTATCTATATTTGAATTAGCAAATGCGGGGAGTCTGCTCACGAGAAAACAAGAGCAGTATTCGACGAGAACCAATAAATGTTTTTAAATATACACATGAATTTTCAGACATGAAGTGAAACTAAAACATCGTGAAATACTGCCGTTCATTATAATACATCGTTTAACAAGTCCAAATAATCTGACAAAAGTCTTGTAATGAGAAAATTTTTTCTGACGAATTCTTTTCCCTTCTTTCCTATCTCTGTACCAAGCTTTGGGTCTTGCAGAATTCTAATAATTCTATCTGCAAATCCTTTCGCATCCGTATGGTCAAGCAAAAAACCATTCTCGCCATCTTTTATTTGAGTTGGTATCCCACCCACATTGGATGCAACAACTGGTTTCTTTTTCCATAGGGCTTCAGTAACAGCAAGGCAGAAGCCTTCCCTGATGGATTTTTGAACAATTACTGTAGAGAACCTCTGGATAGCATTTACAAGAACATTGTTGTTACCAATAACAAATATTACATCGCCCTTTTCTATCAATTTTTTTGCTTTATGATGTACTCTCGTGTATATCATCATTCCTTCAGGATCATCTGGCGCAGTATTATAACAATAAACTAATCGGCAATCTACTTTCTCTTTCACATAATTAAATACTTCCAGCAGGCCTTCCGGGTCCTTCCATTGATCCATTCTTGAAACTTGCGTTATAATAGGTTTGTCAGTTGGAATATGGGCTTTTTTAATAAGTTTTAAAATATCTTCGTTATCAAGTTTTTTATTTTTCAAAGAGAGTGGGTCAATTGCTGGAGATATAATCCTTTGTTCTACAGGCAGATCAGCTTTTTTATATTTTTCGCTTGAGACAATAACGACATCATACTTAAGTAAGAAACTTTTAAGAAAATCCCATAGGTCACTTTGTGGCTCAGATAGGTCAATATGGCATCTCCATATCCATGGCTGTCGCTTTCTATAAAATCTTATAAGAGGAAGAGGTTGTGGGTCGTGAATTATTACACAATCATGGTTTATGTGTGTAAAAATAGAAAAGTTTTCATTCGTTTGGACATATAAGCGTTTTTTCATTTCTGACAAGTTTATCGTTGCTCCCTGCAGTCCATTGTGAAATTTTTTGGTTATCGTGAAAAAGTCAGGACTTCCATGAAGTATTCTCCATCCTGCATAAATTCCAATATCATCCATTAATGGAACAAGGGAGACAAGCATTTCTGAAACTCCACCGCCCTGGTAAGTGGAATTGATATGCAGAATATGTTTTGTATAAAGTTTTCTTGCTTTTCTGTATATTTCAGATATAATATCAGTTCCAACGATTTCAATATAATCCTCTAATTTACGCATAATATCACCTCAGTTCGTAGAGCGTGAAGCGGAGAGCGGAGAGCGTAGAGCGTATTGGTGAAATACTCATATGTTTCATGTTTTCCGCTTTACGAAAATGCACCTACGATTTAACTCGCATACACCAACTCGTGGGGTTAGCCATCATTTTCGTTAGCATTCGGCAAATGTGGTCATAGTTATCAGCTAACTCCATATGGTCTTTTTCCCCAAGATATCTACAATGCAAAGCAAAGTTAAGCCAGACTTCAGTCTCAGCAGCTTCAGTATCTGCGTCGCTCACTTTACTCACAAAATGGGCAGGGTAGCGACGTTTACGCCATGCTTCTGCTATATTTCCGCATACTGAACGGGAGGAACGCCGAATTTGGTCGGTAAGCGAGTATTTTTCTTCAGTTGGCCATTTCCTTGAGAGTTCATAAATTCTCATGGCTGACTTAAATGCCAATTGATAAACTTTAAGTTCAGTATAATTTTGCACAAATTTCGATTCTCGTGAATTACTAACGAAGCAAGTTACATCTGGGAGTTTTATTTTTTTATCAACCATTTTTCCGTGAAGCTTATCTCCTGTTTTCTATATATATTTTACTCTCTACGCTCTACGCTCTTCGCTTTACAAAATTAATTCTTTAATTAATAATCTGACGTCTTTAACAGAATCTAAATTGAACCGAGCTCGGGAAGGGCTCAACCCAACCTTAATAGAATATGCTGATTCAGGAAGGATGGCAAAAACATCTTCATCAGTCAAATCGTCTCCAATTGATAAGATAAAATCCCAATCTTTCTTTTCCAAAGGATCCTTCGGAGAAATCCATCTTAATGCTGCTTTACCTTTATTTATGCCAATACTCTTGATCTCAATTACTTTGCTTCCTTCCAAAACCCCAAGGTTAAGATTAGCAGTAAGATGTAAAAGATCATCCTTTAGCTCCATTGACCTTACCGAAGCTAATTTATTATCCACTCTTCTATAGTGCCATACAAGAGAAAACTCTTTCTCTTCAATAAATGCACCAGGAGTTCTATCAACATAATATTCAAGGATTGGCAGTATTTTTTCTTTCCAGTTGTTTCGCAAGGGCTCTATAGTTTCCCAGTTTCCATCCCTTTCTTTTATCCATGCACCATGTTCTGCTATTAAGCCAATATCTATTGTCCCAAACCATTTATCCAATATTTCCTTATCTCGTCCACTCACAATTACCACTTCATTTTTTGTATCAAGTGAAAGTGATTTAAGTATCATTAGCAGTTCGTTATCTGGTTTTGCCTTCTCAGGTCTTGGTGCAAAAGGAACAAGGGTTCCATCGTAATCTAATAATAACAGGCGATCATTGCTTTTAGAATAATCATTAATGAGATTTTTCTTTATCTTATCTGTAAGTTTTTTAGAATGAAATTGCTGCTGAACTTCTTTAATATAAGATAGACTATCCATAAAATCCTTTGCCCATCGTTCAACATTGTATCTTTGTAATCGCCTTTGCATTATCCGATTATTCTCTCTTTGTTCTTCATCCGGCATTTCCAATGCATTTTTTAAGGATTCAATAATCTCCTCTTTATCGTTTGGATTTACTATAATTGCTTCTCCCAATTCTTTCGCTGCTCCAGCCATCTCGCTAAGAATTAGAACGCCTTTGCTATCGGCTTTCGTGGCGACAAACTCCTTGGCGATTAAGTTCATCCCATCTTTAAGAGGGATTACAAGTGCAACATCAGCAACATTATATAGAGCTGTAATGTCGTTAAAAGGTAAAGAACGGTATAGATACCAAACCGGAACCCAACCAATTGTGCCATACTTTCCGTTAATTTTGCCAACGAGTTCATCTACTTGTTTTTTTAGTAACTTATAGTGGGCAACCTTTGTCCGTGAAGGTGCTGATGCGTGAATAAAAGTTACTTTTTCTTTATATTCTGGATATCTCTCAAGAAATGAGTCAAACGCTTCAAGTCGTTGGGGGACACCTTTTGTATAATCCAGTCTATCAATAGATACAATTATTTTGCGGCCATCTGTCTTTCTACGAATTCTTTTGACCTTCTTTTTCACCTCTGGTATATGTATGGCATTGGCATATCGCTCATAGTCAATCCCCATAGGGAAGCTATCAACCTTCACTACTCGGTTTTCAGTAGTAATCTGACCAATAGTGTGTTCATAACCCAGAATACGATGGATACTATCAAGAAAATGATATACATAATCATAAGTATGAAATCCAATTAAATCCGCATATAAAAGGCTTTCTAAAATCTCCTTTCTCCATGGAAGCAAGTGAAATATTTCAAAAGGTGGAAAGGGTATATGAAGAAAAAAACCTATTGTGGCATCAGGCATTCTCTCTCTTATAAGTTTAGGAAGAAGCATTAAATGGTAGTCTTGTATCCAGATAATATCATCTGGGTTTGCAATTTTTAGGACT
Organism: Candidatus Cloacimonadota bacterium; assembly: GCA_023129415.1. GTDB lineage: Bacteria > Cloacimonadota > Cloacimonadia > JGIOTU-2 > JGIOTU-2 > JAGMCF01. Next base: position 27,452 of record JAGMCF010000283.1, on the reverse strand, counting down.
GCATCACAAAAAAGTCTACTTACAAATCCGTATGATCCCCACAAACTTTTATCATAAACTGCGTATTGAGTAAAGCAATGGAAAAGTGGCCAGATGGTTTCGTTACAAAAACCACGATAATACATTTCAATATCTCGTTTGGATAGGAATATAGGATAGCTGGCAAAATCTCTCATTAATTTTGTTTTGATATTCTCCTTTTCGTTTCTGTCCACTTTATCTGCGGAAATTCCACACCAGCCCAGCCATACACTATCATAAGATTTATAGAATGAACCCAGCCCTGTTGCCAAACCACCAACACTGGGACGAAAGTGCAAATTACCTTTCCTTTTCTCAATGGTAATTGGTAACCTATTTGAAACAATTAATAATCTATTCATAATGATAATTTCTTAACTTATTAGGTTTTTAAATCTTAATCTTAATTCGCTGTGAATCTTTCTTCCTCCATCTTCTCTAAAACAATTTAGAATATTTTGAAAACTTCTGTCAAACTTTAACAAATATTACTTGAGCTTCTCAAAATATGGTTTAAGCACATTCAAAAATCTCTTTTTATAAGGCCCCAATACATAATGCAATCTACAGGGGAAATTATCGCATCTAAGACAAAAGTCAGTCTTATTTTTGTGAGCACATTCAAGCACAGCGCATCCACCAATCTCCTTTCTCATCCATTCTATTACCTCAAGGATGTTTTTATCAATTCCACTACAACATCCTTTGCAGAGCCCTTTTTCGTAAAGGGAACAAATTTCACAAGATATACCACAAGCACCTATTTTCATGTCATCCTCCTTTTTATCTCATTTCGCAACCTAATTAAACCTGCCTCAATTCTAATAAAAGCCAAACTTTTCCTATTATATTTGTTTAACTTTATCTTATATTTTGTTGCAATTTTCTTTACAATTGGCAGTGATTCTGGATTGGCTTTTCTCCAAAAAGGCCTCAATTCTCTCAAAAATATATTTACTATTATATGACCGATGGCATAAAAACCTATTAATCTATTTTCCAGGTCTTCACTATTCTTAGCTTCTTCATGTAATTTGTTTATATCTAATCGCATAAGTGTATAAATATGAATGCACTAAAATTACCCAATCTATCCAGACAGTTTTTCTTTTAAAACAGAATAGGATATTTCTAAGAATTTTTGTCAAACTTTAAATGGTTGGGTTGAATAAATGCAGTAAATAGTTTAAATATGGGATTTGTTTTGAAAAATCTCTGGAAAACGCAACTGTTAATTCATGCCAAGGGCAGATCCTTCGGAAAATAGATATTTAGAACTAGTATAACGTTTCATTAAAACATATACATAATCTTATATAAAAATTCCAAATGACAAGCACCCCCGTACAGTCACTATGTTCCTTACGGGGCAGGCAAATGACAAATAAATATCAAATTTCAATGTCCAAAAAATCAAACAAAAAAATTCGCAAAAAAAGATAAAATGCTTCATTATGTTTAGAATTTGATTTTTTGGTAATTGGAATTTATTTGTAATTTAATATTTGTTATTTGAGATTTTATAGTATGATTATTTGTCACTATTTTATTGAAATGCTATACTAGTTTTACAACTAAAGTGAATAAATCTTTATTGTATTATATATCCATATTTACGGTTCTCTCTCAAAAACTATGGTTTAAAATATATAAAAATTTGAAAATAAATCCTCAATGGTTCGGAAGCATTGATGTTTTTAAGTTTACGCTTTTTTAATATTTTGACACATTGATTTTTTCCATCTTTCCAGCTACAAGGAAGACAATGCGTTCACAAATATTTGTTACCCTATCAGCGATTCTCTCCAAATCATGCGCAACCCATAGAAGATAAGTTGACCTTTTTATAGTTTTCGGGTCTTCAATCATATAAGTTAATAGCTCACGATAAACCTGTTCGTAAAGTGCATCTACTTCATCATCTTCATTGCAAATCACCTGTGCAGTATTTGTATCTCTTTTTACAAATGCTTCAATGCTCTTTCTAAGCATACTAATTGCTTTTTCAGCCATTCTGGGAATATCAATCAATGGTTTAACAAGTGGTTTGCTCCCGAGCATAATAACAATTTTTGCAATTCCTTCGGCGTGATCACCCATCCTTTCCAGATCGGTAATGATACTCAAAATTGCTATTATATCTCGCAAATCAGATGCTACTGGCTGTTGAGTAGCAATCAGGTTAATGCACCTTTCTTCAATATGCCACCGTTTGTTATTAATGAGAAGATCTCCAGATATAATTTTTTCAGCATCTGAAATATTGTGTGACTTTAATGCCTCAATAGAACAATTTACAGCCATAGCAACCATTTCTCCCATACAAATTAGTTCTTGTTCCAGTTCTTTTATATGTATTTGAAAAGATTCTCTTGCCATAGTTTTATTCCCTTTATGCTTTAGCCAAAATGACCACTGATATAATTTTCAGTAAGTTCCTCTTTAGGTCTGGTAAAAAGTTGATTTGTGTCACCGAATTCAATAATCTTACCCAAATAGAGAAATACCGTAAAATCCGATACTCTTGACGCCTGTTGCATATTATGGGTAACCACGATGATTGTATATTGTTCTTTCAATCTCATCATTAGTTCTTCTATTTTGAATGTACCTGCAGGGTCAAGAGCAGAGCAGGGTTCATCCATAAGAATAATTTCTGGCTCAATTGCAATTGCCCTCGCAATACATAATCTTTGTTGTTGTCCCCCTGAGAGTTCCATAGCAGAATCATTTAGATAGTCTTTTACTTCATTCCAGAGTGCTGCGGCTTTCAGGCTTCTCTCAACTATTTCCGGGATTTTACTCTTACTGATTTTATTTATCCGTAAACCATAAGCAACATTATCATAGATTGATTTTGGAAAAGGATTTGGTTTTTGAAACACCATCCCAACCTTTCTACGAAGTACCGATACATTAGTATTATTGTTGTAAATATTTTCGTCGTCAACAATCACTTTCCCCTTAATTATTGTATTATCGATTAAGTCGTTCATCCTGTTTAAGCATCGCAAAAAAGTCGATTTTCCGCAGCCAGATGGACCCATTATTGCTGTTACGGACTTTTGGGGTATTGTTAAACTTACATCTTTCAAAATATGTTTTTTCCCGAACCAGAGATTTAGATTTTCAGTTAAAATCTTACTTTTTACCATTTTTTTGCCTTTCTTGCTCTATACCGTATAATTATTGCAACAAGATTTATTAAAAGGACTAACATCAAAAGAACTAAAGCAGTTCCATAAGCGATAGGCATTTGAAATTCAGGTTTTGTGCCTTCTGTCATCAAAGCATAAATATGATATGGAAGAACCATAACCTCATCAAAAATTGAAGTGGGAAGGTGTCGGTTATAAAATGTTGCTGCTGTAAAAAGAATTGGAGCAGTCTCACCTGCTGCTCTGCCAATACCCAGAATCGCTCCTGTTAGAATTCCTGGCAATGCTGTTGGCAGCACTACATTTTTTACTGTTTGCCATTTAGTTCCACCTAATGCAAAAGATGCTTCTCTAAAGTCATTTGGAACAGAGGCAATCGCTTCTTCTGTTGACCTGATGATTATTGGCAAAATCAGAATTCCCAGTGTTAGTGAACCAGAAAATACTGACACTCCAAAATCAAAAAATTTTACAAATACTGCAAGACCAAAAAGTCCAAAAACTACGGATGGAACACCAGCAAGATTATTTACTCCAATTCTGATAACTCTTATTATTCGTCTCCCCTTTGCATATTCTTTTAGATAGATTGAACCTAAGATGCCCAGAGGTAAAGCAAATATAACAGCTCCAATAGAAAGAAGAAAAGTACCAACAATTGCTGGCAGGATTCCTCCTTTTGTCATCCCTTCTTTAGGAAATTCTAAAAGAAATGAAAAAGACAGCACCTTTGAGCCATTTATACATATTACCAAAAGGAGTGAGAAGAGAAAAATAATGCCAATAATAATGGAAAGATGAAGAACTATAAATCCTATATTCTGTTTAAACTTTCTCATATACTAAACAAAAAAGATATGGAGTCCTTCTCTCCAGAGAAAGTAAAATTCATCCTGCTCTGGAGAGCGATTATCAAAATTTTCATATGTAAATAGCTTACAGATTACACACCCCGTCATTCCGATTTCATCGGAATGTCACCCCTCTCAAGAGGGGATTTTTTTTATTCCCCTCTAATAAGAGGGGAAACGGCTTTAGCCGTGGGGTGTGTTATTTTTATTCTCATTTGTGTCAACTCGTTGACTTGTATGTTTCATATGTAAATAACTTTCAAATAAATGATCCAACACTCCCGATGTATCGGGATAATGGTGTTTATTATTCTCAAATAAAAATTTCAAAGTTGAAATAAACAGTCCTCGCATACGCGGGGATCAAATCCTGCCCGTTTTGGCTCCCGATAAATCGGGAGACAGGTTAGGAACAATTGGAATCTGTGCTGTGGATTCCGTTCCTAAATTTTCATACTCCTTTGTACCGACTTATCGGCATAAATGTTTCATTTGAATTGGGCATATTTTTTCCGATGTATAACCCAGTCTGCTAACAAGTTAAAACCTAAAGTTATAAAGAAAAGCACCAGAGCAATTGCGAAAAGAGAATGATAATGAAGGCTTCCCATTGGTGATTCACCCATTTCAGCAGCAATAGTAGCAGTCATTGGACGAACTGGTTGAAAAATGGATTTAGGTATTTGGGCTGCCCCACCCGCAACCATAAGTACGGTCATCGTCTCGCCTATTGCTCTACCTAAGCCTAAAATAATACTGGCAATAATTCCTGAAGATGCAGCAGGAACGAGTATTCTTGTTATTGTCTCCCATTTTGTTGCACCAAGAGCATAAGACGCTTTGCCAAGTGCTTTTGGAACAGCAGATATAGAATCTTCAGCAATGCTTGTTATCGTTGGAAGTGCCATCATTCCAAGAATCAATGAGGCTGTAAAACAGTTCAACCCAGTTGGTATATTAAATACTTTTTGAACCAAAGGTGCAAGAAAGACCATTCCAAAAAAGCCATAAATTACAGAGGGAATGCTTGCCAAAAGTTCGATGATTGGTTTCAATAACTCCTTTATTTTTGGATGAGCCAACTCTGCTATGTATATCGCAGACCCGATACCTAATGGAACCGCAACTATAAGTGCACCAATAGTAACCAATAATGAACCCACAATTAGAGGTAATATTCCAAACTCTGGCGGCTCGTGAGTCGGATGCCAGGATTTGCCAAAAATGAATCCCCAAACATTCACTTTATTAAAAATTGGAATGCCTTCGGTAAACAATGTTATTGTTATTCCAAGTAAGAATATGATGGATAAAAATGCACAAAGAAGTAAAATGTATTTAATATACTTTTCTTTCTTCATTGGAGTTAGAATTTTCTACTTTTTTATTCTTAAAATTATCTATATCTTTTCTTTTTTTATATTTTTCAAAAAATTCATCAACAAAAGCGAGTGGGTGAACCCACTCGCTAAGTCAAAAAAAGCGTTCTAAAGAACGCTATTCAAAAGACGCTTCAGCGTTTTCTTATTGACTCAGCGTCGGTGTTTACACCGTCGCAACCTTACAAAAACCTTTCAGTAAGTATTCTGCTGAAGCTAAATTTGTAACCAATGGAATATTGTGAACATCGCATACTCTGAGTAATGCAGATATATCAGGTTCATGCGGCTGAGCAGTTAATGGGTCTCTGAGGAAGATGACTAAATCTATACCACCACTTGCAATAAGCCCTCCAATTTGTAAATCACCACCATCAGGACCACCAAGCATCTGCTTTACATCAAGACCTGTCTTCTTATGAATCATCTCTCCTGTTGCTCCTGTTGCTATAATTTCGTATAATTGAAGTTTTGACTTGTGGTTATTAACAAGCATTACCATATCAACCTTCTTTGCATCATGAGCAATAAAGGCTATTTTCTTTTTTACCTTCTTCTTGCTATGGCTGACAACTCCAATTTTATGTGTTTTCGTCATTATTGTTTCCTCTTTGTGGAAGAAACCCGACTCGGATTTTTTAAACTTGAGTCGGGTTTCTAATGATTACTTAATTGGAACAAAGCCAATGTCACTAACAATATTCTGTCCTTGAGGTGATAGTATAAAATCAATCAATTTCTTTACGAATCCTTTTGGTTCACCATTTGTATACATAAAAAGAGGCCTTGCGAGTTTGTATTCTCCAGAAATTACTGTTTTATTACTCGGTAAAACATTATCAATTCTTAGAGCTTTAACATCAGCAGAAAGATAACCAAGTCCAATGTAGCCAATTGAACCGGGAGTTTGTGACACAGTTGTTGCTACTGCTTTATTTGAAGCAAGCATGAGAGCATCGTCTCTGTTCTTATCGCCTTTTAGAACTAACTTTTTAAACACCTCAAAAGTACCAGATGCCACATCTCTTGAGACTATAACGATGGCTCCAGATTCTCCTCCTACATCTCGCCAATTGCTTATTTTACCCGTATAGATTTTCTTCAATTGTTCCAAAGAGAGCTCCTTTATTGGATTGTCAGGATGCACAACTATAGCAATGCCATCCTTTGCAATAATTGTCTCTACAGGATTAATGCCTTTTTCTCGTGCCGTCTTCAATTCTTTTGTTTTCATTGGGCGTGAAGCATCGGCAATATCACATGTGCCATCAATAAGTGCTGCAATACCAACACCAGAGCCACCACCTCTTACTGAGATATTTACTTTTGGATGAATATCCATAAATGTCTCTGCTACTTTTTGTGCAATCGGCAGAACAGTGGTTGAACCTGTAATTGTGAGAGTATTTGTCTTTTTCTTTGCCCATGGCCATTGGAATGCAAAAGCCTGTGTTGTGATAAGCAAAATCATAATTACTATGCTTATTGTTTTTTTTGTTTGCATTGTTTCTCCTTTTGTTTTCGCAATTGAGGACAATTGCGTTACAACTTTCTAAAGTTTTGTAGAAAATTCCCAGCGGAGTTGTGCAATAAACTTATTTTTTGAATCTTTACTGGAATCTTCGTAAGAAGTATTCTCATAATTAACTTGTAACATCACCGCTGGTTTCCCTTTTGCTCTTCGCATAATATAGTAGTTAATCCCACCAATTATAAGAGTTTGTTTGTCATTATCCTCATCAGTATTAGGATCCCAGTTATCATAGCGAGCAACAAGTTCAAAATTATTTGCCAATTTGATAATTGGCATAATCATAAATCCCTGACTAACAGTACCATCATCATCTTTTGACAGAATCTCAAACTGAACATCCAGGGGTGCATAAGCCAGTCGTCCAACAAGTGCATAAGCAGAATAATCTGTTTTATCAGTCCCTTTTTTCTTGGTGTAGTAAGAACCACCAATAGTAATCCCTGGAATCGGAATGAACCGCAGGTTTGCAAGATAAGCTGGACTTGTGTTCACATTATCACCTGCTTTTTTATAACCTTCTCCATTTATAACCGCAACTGCGTACTCACCCATACCATTTGGAATATAACCATATAGAGACATCCCATAATCAGTAGAACTGATAAACTTATATTTATCAGCAGGATCTTTCTCCATTACAACATAACTCCAATCATAGATTGTTCCAAAGTAGTTCTTTAACAAACCGAAAGTTAATTTGCTTTCTGGAATAGGAATAAGGTTTTTGAAATCAAGATATGCATACTTGAGCTTAACACCAACACCATGAACATCCGTGTCCTTGTCACTGCTGAAGAAATCCAGATTGAATCTACCACTGATATCATCTGAGAATTTGTGGTTTAGCCGAAAGTATCCTCTCTCCAACGAGAATGCACTCTCTTCTATCTCGTCACCAACTTTTTCGTAAGTATACCTGTTCCAGAGATACATTTCAAGTTTGGTCTCGCCTGCAATTGCGATACTACTTGTTAAGAACATTAGCAATAATGTGAGTAAATACCAACTTTGCTTTTTGTTCATTTTGTCTCCTTTTCCCGATTAAAATCGGGACTTTTATTTAATTATACTTAAAGAATATTAATTTCGTAGAAGGATTGTGTTAATTTTGTGTTAAGATAAAAAGCCCTCTGGTAGAAACCAGAGGGCTGTCCACGAAACCAAGAAAATAAACCGGGATGAATAATCTATTCTGACTTATATTTGTGTTGTTGAATTCTTCTTAATCTCCTCAATCCCTTTTCTTTTATTTGTCTTACTCTTTCTCTTGGAAAATTCAACATTTTAGATATTTGAGTTAAGTCATAAGAATTATTATCAGCCAATCCATAAAGTAAGGTAAGAACCTTTCTTTCCAGTTCTGGAAAATCTTCAGGGATGACGAATGTTTTTTGATTATATTCGATGTTTTTGGTAGTAGTTTTATTTTCTACCTTTGAGATTTTTATATTTTCGTTCAGAGGTAAAGCATTTAATGATGTCTTTCTTTCTCTTTCCAATGCTTCTAATATTCTTTTTTTTATCCAATATGTAGCATAAGTAGAGAATTTTGTATCTTTTTTAGGGTCAAATTTTTTAATGGATTGCCACAGACCAATAATTCCATCTTGAATTAAATCGTCTAATGGAATGCCGTAATCTTTATATTTATTTGCGATGCTTTTTACAAGGGGAAGATATTCTTTAATGATTTCTTCTTCTTTCATATGAAAATCCCTTCGCCACAAAGGCACAAAGACACAAAGAAAAAAATTAAAAACATGATTAATTCAACAACTCTAATGTAATTTTCATGATCCTTTGTGTCCCGATTTGTTTTCGGGACATGTATGTTTCATCTGAAAATGCATTTTGGAGTAGCTCCCAATTTAATTGGAGGATCCGTCGGCTATATTAGGCGAGAGACTCGCCTATTCCATAATAAGGAAAAGTTATAATAAATTTTGAGCCTTCCCCCACTTCACTTTCAACATCTATTTTTCCATTATGAGCAAGCACAATATGTTTCACAATAGAAAGTCCCAAGCCAGTGTCACCATATTTTCGTGAACGCGATTTATCAACCACATAGAATCGCTCAAATATTCTGTCTATGTCTTCTTTTGGGATGCCAATTCCTGTATCCTGCACTATGATTTTCAAATTTTTTTGGACGGGATAAATTTTTATATTGATTTCACCTTGTTCAGTATACTTGATAGCATTGTCTATTAGATTTATAAAAATTTGTTCAAGCAAGAATGAATCAGCTTTGATTTTATGTGTATCAGGTGATATGTCACAGGAAAGCACAATTTTCTTCTCACCTAATTTTTTAACAAAGAGTTGGCTGATATCAGTAACAAGTTTTTCTAAATCCACTTTTTCTATTACAAGATTGCGCTTTTGAGTCTCAAGATTAGAAAGCAAAAGAAGGTCTGAAACTATGTTAATCAATCTGTCTGTATTTGACTTTATAATTTGAAGGAACCGCTTGTGTTCAAAATCTGCCTCTTCCTCCAATGTTTCTGCAAATCCTTTTATCGCAGTAAGAGGTGTTTTTAATTCATGGGCTATATTGGCGACAAAGTCGGTTTTTACCTTTTCCAACCGCTTAATCTCAGTGATATTATGTAATACAACTATTAGCTTTTCTCCAGAAGCTTCTGAGACTAAAGAGCCACTTCCTAAATAAACTTTTTCACCAAGTTGAATTTCACGAGTTTTGGGCTCACCACTTTGAGATACAGACTTCACCAATTTATCAATATCTACATTTTGTAATACCTCCCAATATCGTTTATTATTTAGTTGGGTCTCATCTGAAACACCTACTATATCCAGGAAATTTCTGTTTGATAGAGCAATTTTTCCATCTTTATCAAGCACCACCAAACCTTCTACCATTGAAGAGAGAATTGCCTGAAGTTCTTCCCTTTCTAAGTTCAGGTTAGTAAATAATCTCTGCAGTTCACGCGCCATCTCATTAAGAGCATTAGATAATTCACCCAATTCATCTTTCCTTTTCGTAAATGTTCTGGTCGCAAATTCTCCATTTTTAATTTTCTCCGCTGCGTTGGCTATCTCCTTTATTGGTTTTGTGAAAGTGCGTGATGAAAGAATTGAGAATAATAAAGCAAAAATTGCTAATACAATAGCGGTGTAAATAATTTTTTGGTTAATTGTACCAAGACTCCTTTTAATCTCCGGGATAAAAGAACTTGTTCTGACAACCCCTAACATTTTATCATTTTCTTTGATTGGAATAGCGACATACAACATATTCTCTTTGACTGTTGAACTATATCGTATCTTTGACCCTATTTTGCCTTGCAATGCCTGAATAATTTCAGGTCTTGTACTATGATTTTCCATTTTGTTAGGATCTTTTTTTGAATCTCCAAGAACTAAACCATCACTTTTTACGATAGTAATTCTGGTATTTATCTTTTCGCCTATCTCTTTTACAAGAGCATCTATCTCATCAATATTTTCAGAAACTATTAAACCTGTAACCACTTTTTCTATTAATTCAGCTTGATTCTCAAGATTTAACTTTATAGTATTTAGATAATGTTTTTTTATTTCTCTTGAGGCGAAAAAGACAATAAAAGAGGAAGTTATGACAATGATAAAACAGTATCTTAAAAATTGTTTCCACATTATTCCCATTCGTCTCATTCTATTCTCCAAATTTATAGCCAATTCCTCTTACTGATTTAATTAATTTGCTATACTCACCCAGTTTTTTTCGCAGTTGTGTAATATGAACATCAATTGTTCTATCAAGGACGATTTTATCTTCTCCCCATAATTTATCAAGTAGTTTATTTCTTGAGAATACCCATCCTGGTCGCTCAGCAAGAATAGAAAGTAATTTGAATTCTGTGGTTGTTAGATTAATTTCCTTGCCTTTGATTGTTACTTTATACTTTAACAAATCTATAATCAAGTCATTTCGTTTAATTATTTTTGTCTTATGTGGTTTTGCTTCTATTCTCCTTAATACTGCCTTTACACGCGCAATAAGTTCTCTTGGGCTGAAAGGTTTCACTATATAATCATCAGCGCCTAATTCCAAGCCGACAACTTTATCGGTCTCAGTTCCCTTTGCAGTAAGCATTATTATAGGGATAGAAGCGGTTCTCTCATCTCGTTTAAGAATGCGACAAATCTCTAACCCATCTATTTCTGGCAGCATCAGGTCTAAAATTATGAGGTCAGGGAGATTAGTTTTAAGATAAGAAAGCAGACTTTCACCATCATAGAACTCTTTTACTTTGTAATTTTCTTTTTTTAAATGATGAGCTATGAGTTCTACAATATCTGGCTCGTCATCAACGATTGCAATTAGTTTAGTCATAAAATATTATTTTGTATTCTTTTAGCAAATTCGTGGGGTTTGTTCACGCGAAAGTAATGGAAGTATTCTGCAAGCGCCAATAAATGTTTTCAAATAAACGCGAGGATTTTCAGACTTAGAGAGAATTTTACCAATTTTTTCAGCACTCTTGCCAGCATCTGTTTTTCTAAGGATTCTTAAAGCTTTCTCACTTTCATTTTCAGGACAGATTATCACTGCCCTTCCCTCACAAGCCATATAAAGCGGGTCAATCCCCAGAATATCGCATATTCCAACAACAGAATCTTTTATTGGGATTTTTACTTCTTCTAATTCTATATCCATAGATGAAGAAATTGCTATCTCATTTAAAATTGAAGCCAAACCGCCTCTGGTTGGGTCGCGTAATGTATGGATGTTAACATTTTCATCAAGTAGTTTTTTTATTAAAGGCACGACAGAAGCACAATCCGAAATTAAGTCCGACTGAAAATCATTACGCACTGCCATAATTGCAGCACCATGGTCGCCAATATCTCCTGTTACGATTACTGCATCGCCAAGTTGTGCATTATGAGAGTTGATATCTTGTGAATGCTCAATTATGCCATATCCAGCAGTGTTGATAAATATTTTGTCTAACTTACCTTTGCTGACAACCTTAGTATCACCAGCAATTATTTTGATCTCAGAATTCTTTGCTTCTTTTTTGATGGAAATAAGAATCTTTTTTAAGTCATCAAATGAAAAGCTTTCTTCAATTATTAAGGACAGGGTGAGATATTTTGGAATTGCTCCCACCATTGCAAGATCATTCAATGTGCCACAAACAGCAAGTTTGCCAATATCTCCACCCGGGAAAAATATAGGGTCTATAACATAACTATCTGTAGTAATTCCTAATTTATTCTGTTGGATACTTGTAATTCCGCTATCTTCGGTATGATTTATAACAATACTACCAAGGATTTTATAAATAAATTTTAGTAATCTCTGGCTGTTTTTACCACCACTTCCGTGAGAGAGTAATATATGTTCCATATTAAATCGGTTATCGTCTATCGGTTGCGCTGCTCGAATCGGGTTTCGTCAATCGGCTATCGTCACGTTTTCCGTTATACGGTAACCGTTTCCAGCCTCGCAACCGTTGGACGGTTTACAATTCACCATATTTATAAAATGCCGAGCAGGCGCCTTCATAGGAGACCATACAGGGACCGACCGGAGAATCTGGCGTGCATTTCTTTCCAAATAATTTACATTCTGATGGATGTTTCTTTCCAGCAATAATTTCTCCACAAATGCAACCTCTGGGCTCTGTAGCCTTTTCCACTTTAATATTAAATCTTCTCTCGGCGTCAAATTTGCTAAACCTTTCTCTTAATTTTAATCCGCTTTGTGGAACCTCCCCAAAACCTCTCCATTCAACATCGGTTTCTTCAAACACTTCTGAAATTAGTTTTCTTGCAGAAGGGTTGCCATTTTCTTTCACAGCTCGTTTGTATCTATTATCCACCAAAGGAGTGTGTTTCCGGATTTGCGATACTAAAGATTCTATAGCCAGCCCAACATCTACAGGCTCAAAACCAGCAATAACACAAGGAATTCCATATTTTTCTGGAATCATCCTGTAAGGCTGTTCTCCAATTATCACACTTACATGTCCGGGACAGATAAAACCATCAATTTCATTTTCTAAGTTAGATAGCAGAAAATTAAGTGCAATAGGAATAGTTTTCATTAGTGGTAAAATCGATAAGTTCTTTATTCCCATTTCTTTTGCATCTAAGATTAGACTGGCAATAACCGGAATTGTTGTTTCAAAACCAACTGCAATAAACACTACTTCCTCATCTGTTTCATCAGCAATCTTTAAACAGTCCAGAGGGTTGTAAACCACATCTACTTTTTTGCCAAGTGCCATTTGCTCTTCCAAAGATGATTTGCTGCCAGGAACTTTTATCAAATCACCAAAAGTCGCAATTCTTACTCCCATTTGAGCAAGTGAAATTACTTTGTCTATATCTTTTTGTGAAGTAACACAGACAGGACAACCGGGTCCACTTAGAAAATTTATTCTTCCCTTAAAATAGTTTCTAAAACCATATTTTAAAATAGAAACAGTATGAGTTCCGCAGATTTCCATGAACTTATATCTTTTCCCAGATTCTGAACTTATGTTAATCTGTCTATTGATTTTTTGCAGTAAAGATATAAGTTGAGGATTATTCTTAAAACAATCTTCCAAATTTTTGCTCTCTAATTTAAATAAATTTTCTAATAATATTTAGGATTTTTTAAATTACATATCTTGAAAACCAATTCTAAAAAACCTCTTCGCATCCGATAGAAAGTGCTCCTGATTCTCCCCCAAAGCCCAGATCTATGCGCAGATTAAACCTATCATCCATTAAAAACGAATATCTTAATCCAAAACCATAATTAAATTTCATTGCTTTTCCAGCAAATTCACTCAGTTCATGAGCAACCTGACCAACTTCCATAAATCCCACGAAACCTATTCTTTCCAAAATTTTAGTTTCCCAAGGGAAAAACCGGTATTCAGAACGAAAAATAGCCATATGTCTATCTATGAAAAGATTTGGAGTTGTTGCTCGCATATAATTGTTCAGGTAGGATAGTTTATGAAAGGGAGGGTCGTTTTGAATGCAAGAGAAATATCCTTGTAAAGCCAACACAAGTTTAGGAGTGATTGAAAAATACTGCCTAAGATCCAGGCTATACTTGATAAAATTATATTCGCTTCCCAAAATATCTGTAAAGGAAAGCATCTTAAAACAATGAAGACAGCCATTTTTAGGGTATGAATTTGAGTCACGCTGATCCATACTTACAGAAAAACCAATCCCAGAAATCAAATTATCATCACTTCCCTTGATATTACCAGTTTTCAATAATCCATCCTCTTCTACTTTTAATATGTTGTATTTATTGAACTCATAATGCAGAGATATGGACCAGTATTGCGAAATCATTCTTTTAAGGTCAAATTGGATATTTAATTGTTGAGGGGTAAAATCTTCCACATTTTCTTTTGATGTATTATTTCCAATTCCATAAAATTTACTAGGCCAGTTAATAAACTCAACGGGGAAGGAAAACGCATATCGACCATTTTGCAAATACAGTATGGGCTCAAAATATATGCTGAATTGTTTTTTTTCACTGTATATTGTTGAAAGATAGATAGAGTTTTCTTGTACATCTTCATCAAAATTTTTCGGTTGGTAACGCATGTAGATAATACCACCTATACAAAATCCAGTTTCATTAGAATAATCAAAAATAGGATAACCTACAATTTCAGTTTTTGCTTCAATGTTTTGCATAAAGGCGGAAAATAAAAATAGGAATAACAAAAATAATTTTTTCATTTCTCTCTTAAAATTTTTCGCTATTTATGAAGAATTCTTCACAAATTATACATGGACTTTCTTTTGAAATTAAATATTTACAAAGTCCAAAATATTGTTGAATTTATATGTTTTCTTGGCATAACTCATTTAATAATTTAAGAGTTTCTTGTGCTTCTTCTTGATTCATCTTTTGAATAGCAAAGCCAGCATGAACCAGCACATAATCATTTACTTCTACATCATCCAGAATGCGAATATCAATCTCTTTTTGAACTCCCAAAACATCTGCAATTGCTTTTATGTCTTGTTTTGAAATTATCTTATACGGAACTGCTAAACACATTTTTCCCTTGGTTGTCACGGTCCATACCGTGACAAAATCAAACTCCCATTTAATCTGTCATGTAGTGGTCCATGGCAGCAATCCTAAACTGTCATGGAATGGTCCATGACAGCCATGTTGCCTTGCTCGGGTCGTCAGGGACCATTCCCTGACGAAAAAACTACCACTCAGTCTTAACAAATATTACTGAATGATCACCAAACATATAATTTCTAGCACTGGAATATTTATAATCTTCAGGATTTTCAACCAAACCAGCTTTAACAGGATTATTGTGGATATATCTCAATTTTGTCAAAAACATTTCTCTATTTCTTATTACTTCATCATCAAATCTTTGCATCCAAAATTTTCTTTTTTGTCCTGAAATCCCTTTTGCTGCATCTCTAAAGATTCTCGTTAAGTTGGTTCTTCCGTCTTTCTCTAATTCATCCATTACATCCCAAGCACTATATTTTTTTATGTCTCTCATTATATCAGATAAGGTGCCAAACTTTGCATCTGTCTCAATTATCCAGTGAAAGTGTGAAGGCATTATTACATAACAAAGTATTATAAAATGATATTTATCCTGATAATGTTTGATATTATCTATAAGAATTTCACAATATTTATCATTTATAAAAACTTTTGCATAGTTAACCACAGTAGTGGTAACAAAAAAATGTCTTTCCTCAGAGAATTTACTTCTTCCACGAAGTCCCATACTAATCTCCCATTTCTGTCATGGAATGGTCCATGACAGCCAAAGTTTTTGGAGATTGCCGTCACTGACCATTTTGTGACTTAGGCCACCAATTCTGGCAGCAATTCTAATCACATTGGTCGTCAGGGACCAATCCCTGACGAAAAAATTACCACTTGGTTGTCACTGTCCATGCTGTGACAAAAAGTGCCTTTCTTTCCTCAGAAAATTCTGTCATAGAGTAGTCCCCGATAGCTATGCTAAAAAAATGAAATATAAAAAATCATCTCTGTGCTGATGCTTGCCCCGTTGCGAAGCTTTACGGGGTGTCGCTGCGGCATAATAAATATCCATAAACTTGACCCAAAGCAATTCCTGCATCATTTGGTGGAACTTGTTCATTAAAAAATATTTTGAATTCACTATTTTTAAATCTCTTCATTATTATATCCACAAGGAGTGCATTTTGAAAAACACCGCCAGAAAAAGAAACATTATCTATTCCAAATTTTTGTCTGATTTTTTGGCAAGTTTGATAAATTATATCCAAAATTGTAAAGTGAAATCGAGATGAAATATAATTTTTGCTCTTCTTTTTTTGAATATCTTTTACAATTTCTTTAATTGTCTCTGAAACATCAATCTCCCAAGGAAAATTTCTGGTAATTAGATGCCAATTATAATATTCTTTTTTGGAGTAGCCCCCAATTAAATTGGGGGGTCCCTCGCCTAAGTTCGATATAACAAGAGCTTCCAGCTTCATCGCAGCTTCTCCTTCATAACTGTTGTAATGGCAAACAGAAAGCAGGCTTGCCACGGCATCAAATAATCTGCCGATACTGGAAGTATACAAATTTGGTTGCTTGTGCTTCAAAATTTTAAGAATAAATTCTTTCTGTGGAAATTTTCCCGAACCAATGAAGTTATCAATTTCTTCAGGACAAGAACCGTAAAGATAGATAAGAGCCATTCGCCAGGGTTCTTTAGACATTTTTTCCCCAGAAACAACGGGTTGGTATTTAAGATGAGCCACTCTTTTGTTATTTTTTCCATTTACTATAAAAAATTCTCCACCCCAGATATTTCCATCATCTCCAAAACCTGTTCCGTCAAAAGAAACCCCGATGGTTTCTAACAAATTATGCTCTGCCATTACACTATATGTATGCGCAAGATGATGTTGAATATGAATCAAGGTTAAATTGTTTTCTCTTGCATAGTTCTCAGCAAAGTTTGTTGAAAAATAATTGGGGTGTGAATCTGCAATTGCTATTTCAGGTTTTATTTCAAAAATATTTTCGAAATAGTGCAAAGTTTCTTTATAGAAATCAATATTAGAAGCATATCCTAAATCTCCAAGATACTGGCTACCAATGAAAAGATTATTTTTAATCAGTCCAAAACTTCCTTTCATATCTGCACCAGCTGTGAAAATCTGTGGTGTATTTTGAAAATTATCTATTTTTATCGGAATTGGAATAAATCCTCTTGCTTTCCGTATTAATATTTTCTGCTTATCAACAAATTTTATTATTGAGTCATCAACTCTATTAAATATTTCTCTATTGTAAGTAAGAAAGTATTTTGTGATCGGTTGTAAATTTTTTAACGCTGATTCGTCTTCTTTTTCTAATGCTTCATCAGAGACATTACCACTTGTCATTACTAATACTTTAAAATTTTTCATAATAATATGGTGAAGAGGGGTATAGGTGAGCATAAAACCAATATTAAAAATATATGGAGCAATATGCAGCAGACTATTATATGATTTCTTTTTCAGAAGTACAATGGGTTTTTGCTGTCCTGTTAGCATCTTTTTTTCAGATAAATTAACATAACAGTATTTTTCAATAGTTTTAATTGAATCTGCCATAAGGGCGAAAGGCTTGAATGGGCGATGTTTCAACTTTCGCAAACGATTTACTGTGCTTATATTTAGTGCATCACAGGCTAAATGGTATCCTCCCAATCCTTTGATAGCAACAATCTCTCCAGATTTTAACAGTTGAATTGTCTTCTCTAAAGCATCTTGTTTATATGCAATAACAGTGGAGTTATTATTTTCTAATCTGATTAAAGATAACTCTGGACCACATTCAGGACAGGCTGTGGGTTGAGCATGAAATCTTCTGTCTTCAATAGTTGAGTATTCTTGCTTACAAGCAGAGCACATTTCAAAATCTTTCATAGTGGTATTCTTCCGGTCATAAGGAATGGATTTTATTATTGAAAATCTTGGTCCACAATTTGTGCAATTTGTAAAAGGATAATTGTAATGTCTGTTATTGGGATTATCAACTTCTTTTAAGCAAATATCACAGCTTGCAATATCAGGTGGTATTAAAGCAGAGATTTCACCATTTTTTTTGCTTATCTCAATATGAAAGTCTTTTTCTAAAAAAGTTATTTCATCCTTATAAGTAATTTCACTTTCTATTATTTTTGCTACTTGTGGTGAATTCTTAAGTAAATCATCAAAAAATTCCAATATTTTATCTTTTAAACCAACAGCTATAATTCGTACTCCATATTCTCTATTTTCAACAAATCCATATAATCCGAACCTCAATGCAGTCCTTTTTATAAAAGGACGAAAGCCAACTCCTTGAACTATGCCTTTAAGGATTATCTCTGCCCGGCATGTTAAACTACCTTTGTTTAATGGGACTTGTTCAGATAGATAAGTATTGTTTTGCGGCACTTGCATTAACCCTACAGAACTTTCAGTAGAATTTTTTCCTGAAGTATCATTAATGTTTCATTGTATTTACTCTTAAATTCATATTACTTTCTAATTTCTATTTTTATTTATAATACTCTTTCTTCAAAATGGAATATATTTTCATATCACGGAAAGCACCCTTAATAAACATTTGTTCCCGTAAAACCCCTTCAAATTTCATTCCTGCCTTATCCAAAACTTTATAAGAGCCAACACTTTCTACCATACATCTTGCGTAGATTCTATTCAAATTCATTTTCTCAAATCCGAATTTAATTACCTCTTTTACTGCCTCTGTCATAAGTCCTCTTCCCCAATATTTTCTTGATAGAGCATAAGCAATCTCCGCAAGAGAGTGCGTTGGTACCCACAAAACATAACCACAAGTGCCTATTAACTTGTTGTTATTTTTATATTCAATCCCCCATCCACTTACCTCCATATTTTCGTATTTTTTAATTATGGATTTTAGAAAACTTATAGAATCGTCAATCGATTTGTGATAATCCCATATAACATATTTTGTTACTTCAGGGTCAGAAGCATACTCATACATATCTTGAGCATCGTATAGGGTCATCTTTCGTAAAATTAGGCGATTGGTTTTTAATTCTGGAAGATTATCAAATATTTCTTCAATTTGCATTTGCGCACCTCTTTCCTGATTATAATTTATTAATTTATCTTCTTTTGCAGAATGTTGTCCTTCCAGACACAATTAATTGAACACTCCCTATTTTTTATCTTATAAGTCCAATTTAACAGACTTAAAATAGATGCCTGATATTAATTAAACCTTCCCTTACTTAAAAGAGAATAGAAATGTAAAAGAGATATTTAATTTCTGATACTTAACTATGTAAGACGGAAATTCACTTCTTAAATTCTGGTTAGTAAGACAAAATAAAGTAAGCATTATTTTTTGTTTTCCCCCATTGAGCCCTTTGAATTATGAATATCCTATAATCTTTTTCTTATAACCTAAATAGCAAACTTTGATAAATCAGAACCGATCTGTCTTGGACGGGTTTTTGTAACGCAATCGTCCTTTTGAACAATTAGGATTTTGTACCGCAAATGAGGACATTTGCGTTACAATCAAGTCAATAAATCTATCTACTCTTTCTAAAACTTCTTTTGAAATCCCTTCCCCAAAACTACTATTTCCTACCTTAATGCCAACAACAAAATACTTAGCATCAATACATTTTTTTAAATATTCAATTATTAATAGTATAGAACTTGTATGAGTTGAGGTTGAGAAAGAGGAAATTTCTTGTGTATCAAGTAATCTTATTTCGCCAACTTTCCTGGAAAATCTTGCTGCATCAATAAATATGATATATTCTGGATTCAGTTGTGTAATATAGTTTAGATGGTTTTCTGGGGTAGTTTCTGCTAAAATAAAATGAAAATTTTTTTTAACTTTCTGTTTAAGTTGTTTTACAAAATATAGACCAACTGCATCATCCTGGCGGAGATAATTACCCAAGCCAACAAATAGTGTTTCTTTGTCTGATATGGTATTAATCAAATCTTTTAATTTATCCGAAAACATCTTTTATAACAATCTGGTGTCTGCACTTCGGGCAAACCAATTTATAATAATCTTCTCTTCGTAATTTGTCTTTTATTTTTGATTCAGGTATATCTGCAAATCTTTTCTGAAGATGAGCTATTAGGTTTGGATTTCCATAAGCTTTTGGACCAAGACGGTCAATTATCCAATCCAAGTGATCCGCACATCCAATTATTGCACCACAACTTTGGCAAATAAGAAGCTCCTTTTCTATCTGCATTGTATCTGCATCTTTGTCAGAACTGAATACAGCAGTGATATAATCATTAGATAATTTGATGCCTTTTTCAGTAATACAATTCTCTTCACACTGACCGCAATATATACAATGAGAATAATTTATTTTTAAAATACGCAACTTTTCTTCAACTGAATCAATTATTTCAATAGCATCTGCCGGGCAAACCTGAGCACAGGTTCCACATCCAATACAATTTTCTTCATCGAATTTTGGTTTACCCTTAAATTCTTTGATTGGTTCATACGGCTCTTTTGTAAAAGGATATTTACTCGTATATGGCTTAGAAAAAAAAGATGTAAGGGCTTCTTTAAGTTCACGAAGTTTTGGTAAAAACATGTCAATCTCCTAATAGAAACTTGATACTTGAAATTGGATAATAAGAACTCAGTATCAAGTTTCTAGTTTCCAATTTCAATTCTTTTTGTCTTCTTGATATAAATCTATAATAGTCTTATCAGTAAGTTTGATTCCACTTCTATGAGCAGCTCTTGCAATTGCATGTGCAGAAACGGGTGAGGTCAAAAGGATAAAAATTGCACAAATAAGGGACTTAAACCCCATAGCATTAAAACCAGAATAAATCAATACTCCAATTAGAATGCCAGCAGAACCAAAAGTCACGCATTTTGTCGCAGCTTGTAGACGATTATAAACATCAGGTAGCCTTACTAATCCTAAAACACCAAAGAAATCAAAAATCAAACCGATACAGATAACAACATATCCGATAATTTGATTAATTGCTAAATCAGGCATCTAATGACCTCCCTTCCATAAATTTGGCAAGAGCTAATGATCCTATAAAACTTTGTAAACCCCATGCAATGCCAATATCTATATAAAAAGGTCTATCTAAGGATATTGCAAGTATTGCACAAACACCAATAATCAGAATACCCAATATATCAATAGCCACAATTCTATCTGCCACAGTAGGTC
Organism: Candidatus Cloacimonadota bacterium; assembly: GCA_023129415.1. GTDB lineage: Bacteria > Cloacimonadota > Cloacimonadia > JGIOTU-2 > JGIOTU-2 > JAGMCF01. The sequence continues at coordinate 6,299 of JAGMCF010000283.1, read as the reverse complement.
CCATAACTACTCTTATTAAGACAAAAAGAGAGCAGAAAAGCAAAATGTTTATCAATTTATAATTAAAAGGTATTTCAGTAAATACAACAAAATTTATTATCAGAAAAGCAAGGATAATAATTAAACCAATGAACCATCTAATGATTTTCATTTTCATCCTTCGGAGAATGGGTAAAAATTACCTCCAACATTTTCTCAAATCTTCCACCAATTTCTCTTGTGGTAGCTTCAATATCAGTTGCCTTAACATAAATCCAGTGAATATATAGGATTTGATTAGGCACATCAATATCTACTGTTAAGGTTCCAGGGGTCAGTGTTATTGAATTTGCCAGCATAGTTAAAGCAGAATCTTGTTTGAGTTTGGTTTTTACTTTTACTATACCAGGTTTTATAGGTAGCAATGGATGAATGACAATATACGCAACATTGAAATTTGCTTTTGCCATTTCCCAGAAAAATTTTATGAGATAAATGATAGTATACCATACCCGATTAAAATGGAATCTTCGTTCAGTGATAAAAAGTATTTCTCCTGCAAAAAGAGCTGTAATAAAAGCCGCAATAATTCCTACAATTAACGATGAAATATTAAAGGGTAATGTCACCAAAATCCATACGATTAAAGAAATTATAAAAACCACAATCTGACTTTTCCGCTTGAGGCGCCCGCCTGCCAAAGCCCCGCCTGCTGGACGGGCAGTGGTCTGCCTCTGATTAGTATTCTCTAACTTCATTTTAGACTCCAATAAATTACTTGCCACTAACAAACACGAACAGATACTAACATATTATTTACTCAAGTTTAGCACTTGGTAACTCTATTCCCTCTGTAACACGGAACTCTGTTCCGTCTGTATTATGAATCTCTGGTTCATAATATGGAGCAGAGCTCCTTCTGACAGACGCTTCAGAGAAGCGTGTTACAATTTTAATCAACCTCAGATAAACGAAGATGAGGCAGGTAAACACCAATAAGACGAATATTTCATTCTTAAAAATAAAGATCAACTAATCAACAAAAATAAACTTTATTAGTGTTCTCCTGCTCGCTATTTCAGGGTAACACGGAACTCTATTCCGTCTGCTACCTGCGAAACTTGAGTTATTTACTTATTCAAATTAAAATTTGTGATAGTTTCCCGATTAAATCGGGATTTGTGACTTCATTTTAGACTCCCAAGGAATGGCAAAATTTTATTAATATATTCCGTTTTACCCATTACAGAATTGACGATAGGATCAAAAGTTACAGTTTTGATAGAAGGAATCATAAATACTGAAGTTATCAAACAAAGGACAGCAAGAACAATCATAGCTGTTTTTAGTGTAATAGGCACATTTTCAAGAATTTTTGCAGATTTTCTCTCACCGTAAAAAGCATACCTCTGAACTTTCAGAAAATAAGCTAATGTTATAATGCTCACCAACCCAGCAATTATTCCCAGTACGATATGGTCTGCCTGAATACAGGCAATTATTATTATTAATTTACTAAAGAAGCCATTAAAAGGTGGTATTCCAGAAATAGCCAAAGTTCCCACCATTGAAGTTGATGAGGTTACTTTCAATTCCTTTGATAATCCTCCCATTTTCCGGAGGTCTCGTGTCCCTGTTGCATATTCAACTGCACCACTATTTAAAAATAGTAATGACTTAAATATTGCGTGATAGAAAAGATGTAATAAACCACCCAGAATACCCAGAGGAGTTCCAAGTGCAAATCCCAAAACAACATATCCAATCTGACTTATACTGCTAAATCCCAATAATCGTTTAAAGTCCCATTGTACTACAGAAAGCAAACCACCGATTATGATTGATAATGTTCCTAAAAAAAGTAATATTGTAAGAACAATTTGTGGTGCATTGAATACATTATAGAAAATTCTTACTAAAGCATAAACACCAAGAGATTTAATCAAAACCCCGGAAAGCATAGCAGAAATAGGAGCAGGAGCGGATGGGTGTGCATCTGGCAACCAGGCATGGAATGGAACTAATGCAGTTTTAAGTCCAAAACCTGCAATAAATAAACCATATACTAAGAATATCAGCTTTGGGAAACCGCCTTTTTGTAATTGCAAACCAACATCAGCCATATTTAAGGTTGAAGTAAAACTATATAAAATACCAATTCCAAATAAAATCATTGTTGAGGTAATTGAACCCATAGTAGCATATTTAAAGGAAGCTTCTAATTCTTCTGCTTCAGTACCAAATGCTACAAGTGAATAAGCAGCAATCAGAGAGATTTCCATAAATACAAAAAGATTAAAAAAGTCACCTGTAATAATAACACCATTCATTCCAGTTACCATAAGCATAAAAAGAGCAAAGAAATTCCACTTTCCTGTATAATGATTTATATATTGGATAGAATAAAATGCTGATACAAAAGCAATTAAACTCACAACAATAAGCATAAAACAAGATAGATTATCCAGAACAAGACTAATAGTAAACGGAATTTTCCAACCACTTGTATTTTCTAAAATTAATCCGTTGTATGCGGGAAGTTTAAAGAATCCTATGATTGAGACGACTAATAACCATGCACAAGCAATTAATGCAATTACTGCAGCGACATTTCCTTTCTTTCGAGCAACAAGAGCAATTAGAAATGCAGCAAAAAGTGGCACAAAAATAAATTGTGATAATATCATCCTTTTAATCTCCTGATCTGTGTAATATCAAAAGTATCATATTTTTGATAAATTCTAATTGCTAAAGCTGCCATAAGAGCTGTAATACCAAGTTCAATAACAATTGATGTTAAAACAAGTGCTTGAGGAAGCGGATCCACCATTCCTGATGCTGATATTTCTACACCTTTTTTTAGTATTGGAGCAAGAGCATTTGTTCTATATGCTATTAAAATCAAAAACAAATTTACAGAGTAACCCATAATACCAATTGAAAGAATGATCTTGATCAAATCTCTTTTTGTAATAACACCATATACTCCAACCAAAAAAAGGAAAAAACACATTAAGTATAAAATCATAATATAATCATCCTTTCTTATATTTGAAAATAGAAACTTGATACTTGAAACTTGATATTTTAATAACTATTTTCCTGATTAAACTTTTCTGAATCATCGTGTACTTTTTATAAATGCATTTAATTTAGGTCCTAATTCATTTATAATTTCTGAATATCTTGGAACCTTAGTTACTGGAATCAGTTTTCGTCTAATCGCTTTTCTAAGCCAGGCTTTTGTCTCTTCAAATGAACCTCTTGAATATCTATAAAACAACTTTCTATCTGCTGGGGTAAAACGCCCATATCCCTCTTGCCCAGTGTAATAACTCATATTTCTATTCCTTGTATTTGGTTCTTAAGGCGGTTCTTTATGTATCTCCTTCCGTATGTTGTTTTTAAGTATCTTTCTCTATGTAAAGCATCTTCCTTATCAAAACTAACCTCATAATAAACCAATTCTAATGGTCTCCTATACTTAGTTGATGTTACCTTGCCCTCTCTATGTTGATTCAACCTTTCATTTAAGTTTTCAGTAAATCCAACATAGTTATTATTGTTTCTCTTGCTATTAAGAACATAAATATAGCATTTCATATTACACTGGGCAGGCAAGATTTGCAGCAATACTATCAAAAGATTTAATTATCTGGTAACCAATAGTTCTTTTAGCTTTTTCTGACCATTCACCTGTCCGCCGTAATACTATGGAAGGCGGGTCAAAAGCATACCATATCATATCGGAAAGTTCCTCAGCAAGCCGATAAATGTTCAATTCATATATCTCTTTCATAATTATCCTAAATAATTTAATCTTTATTTATTTTCCAGTTTCAAGTTTCTATTTTCAAGTTTCAACTGGCTTTAAAACTTGCCAGGTAGAAGAAGACAAGGTATAATCCCATGCCAACTTTAATACAGATAACTATATTTAAAATTGGAATATAACCAGCACTTTGTAAATAATACAATTTACCAATTCCTAAGAAGTTAGCCAAGAAATTTCCAGCAAGATAAATCCCCAGAATACCAATTAAAACAAAAATCAATGCTCCAAGAGCTTCTAAGCTGTGCATAGCAGAACGATTAACTCTATCCATTACAAAATTTTTCCCATAAGCAAGGGTTAAATGAACATAAGAAAGAGCGATAATCACACCTCCAGCAAAGCCCCCACCTGGTGAAAGATGACCGTGAATTACAATATATAATCCATATAAAAATATTAACCATACGGTAAAACGGGTAATTGTTTTAACTATAACTGACATTCCCTCATTTGGATAATTATTCTGCATTTCTTTTCTTTCTCCCTATTTTTCGTAAAATAGTCAAAGCACCTAAAATCGCTGTAAAAATAACCGTTACTTCTCCTAATGTATCATAAACTCGGTAGTTTAAAATAACAGATGTAACAATATTTTGGGAACCAGTTTCAACACCTGCATTTGCTAAATATCTTTCTGCAACACGAACTATAGGCTTGCCAAACGAAGGTAATTCTTTAAAAGCAAATATACTTAGAATAAAAATACACAACAATATTATAGCTGCAATTATAGTTTTGGGAACATTCCTTTTCAGTTCTTGAATTTGAATCCCGCGTTTTGCAAAAGCCCTTATTAAGATGATTACACACAGAATCTCAAAAACAAACTGAACCAGAGCCAAATCAGGTGCTTGAAGAAGTAAGAAAGCTAAAGCTAACGCCAATCCTACAACACCAACTGTAATAATTGAAGAAAGAATGTTTTTCATTTCTAAACAAGCAATAGAACCAATTATCATAAATCCTAAAATAAAATATAACCAAATTTCAACTGGCATTAAATTCTCCTAAAAATAATTTGAAACTTGAAACTTGATACTTGATATTTATTTTTCAGTTTTCCAGTTTCCAGTTTCCAGTTTCATTTTATTGCACTTATTAAAATTATTGTCACAATTACCATTCCAGCTAATAGCCATATCGCATAAGTATGCAATAAACCTGTATGTAACTTACTAAAGATATTTCCACCCGATACGGTAACATCTGTGCCCCATTTGTAAATATCAAAATATTTTCTTTCAGCCCAATTATAGATTTTCTTAAAAGGATTCATATTCCTAATATCACTATAGAATTCTACCCCAGTAATGCGATTTGCTTCTGTAGTTGGCATTGTGCCTACATATTCATCATCAAAACGAACCTTTTTGAAAATCAAGTAAATTATTAACCCTAAGATTATGGAAACTACAAAGAGAAATACGATTGTGCTGGAGCTATAAAACCCAAGTAAAATATTTTGCAATGTTGTTCCAGGAGCCAATATAGGTATTATGAACATCTTAACTGGTATTGCAAAAGCGAAAATACCAAAGATTATACAAAGTAAGGATAACAAAAGATTTGCAAACCAATTGTTGAAACTTATCTCTTTAATATTTTCTAATTTTTTTGGTAACTTGCTTAAAAAAATTGAATGAATAAATTTCATAAAACTTGCAAGTGTAAGAGCACTTCCGAAAACAGCAAGAACAAGACATATATTGAGTATAATTTGCCAGATATGATTTTGTTGAGAAGCGGTTTTAAGCACACCCTGATATACCATCCATTTTGAGAAAAATCCATTAAATGGTGGAACCCCAGAAATTGATAGAGCACCAATCAAAGCTGCCACAAATGTCAATGGCATTTTACGAGCCAGACCTCCCATTTCATCCAGATCAGCGGTTTTGGTTCGTTTTTCAACAGAACCAAATGATAAAAATAAGTTTGATTTATAAATTGCATTATTAACCATATGAAACAAACCACCAACGATTCCAATAGGATTTCCGGTGCCAATACCAAGCACCATATATCCAACCTGACTTACTGCATGATACCCAAGTAATTTTCTGCCATTGTGTTGAATCAGAGCCATCATAACAGCCATAATTACAGTGAATGCTCCAAGAATCATTACAATGCCGTTTATAAAGAATGGGATTTGAAACAAGCTCATCATAATTCTTGCAAGAAGATAGATGCCTAATAGTTTATCTAATGCAGCAGGAAGCAATGCAACGCTTTCAATTGGAGCATCTTTGGCAAAGTCTGGCACCCATGTATGCATTGGAAAAGCCCCAGCTTTTGCAAATGCAGCTAATAGTAAACAGAAAAATGCAATATAAGAAAGGGTTCCAACAAGAGGGACATTCATTATAAACATATTGTTAGTCTTTGCAAAGGATTGCATTAAGATTAAGCCAAGTAAAAGCAAAACATCAGAGCTTCCTATAATAATAAATGCTTTTTTTGAACTTTCTGCTGCGACCTTTCC
>JAGMCF010000282.1 GCA_023129415.1 Candidatus Cloacimonadota bacterium | reverse complement strand
TTTTTTATACTAATATTTGATAAATCTAATTCTAGTTTTCCTGCTTCAACCTTTGAAAGGTCCAATATATCATTAATCAATGAGAGTAGATGACGAGCGCTGGTAAGGACATTATTAATAAACTTTTTTTGTCTTTCATTAATTTTACCAACAATCTGGTCTTCAAGCACTTCAGAGAAACCGATAATAGCATTAAGTGGTGTGCGCAATTCATGAGACATTGATGCAAGGAAGTCTGACTTTGCCCTGTTGGCTGATTCTGCTGCAGCTTTAGCTTCTGCCAGTGCTGTTTCAGTTCGATTGTGCTCATCGATTTCTTGCTGGAGCTGTTCATTAGTGATTTTCAATTCAGCGGTTCGTTCTTCTACTCGCAATTCTAATTCATCATAGGCTCGTTGTAGTGCCTCTTCCGCCCGCTTGCGTTCGGTGACATCTCTAAAGAATCCAAGTGTCGTAACCAGTTTTCCGTCAACATAACTTCCAGTCACATCACCCTCTACAAAAACGGTACTACCATCCTTTGTCATGAATTTTGCTTCTACATTCGTCACGCTCTCTCCAGCTAAGACTTTTCTGAACATATTCTGGCATTGCTCGTGAGATTCCGGGTGGATTATGTCAAATAAACTAAGTTCTGAGAGTTCTTTCTTTGTGTATCCCATAATGTCATGCCATGCCTTGTTTACGAAGTTAAAATGATCATCTGGCAGAACACTCTGTATTAGCTCGTGCGTCGTTTCAATAAAGTTGCGATATTTCTCTTCGCTTTCCCGAACAGCTTCCTCCGCCTGTTTATATTTGAAAGCAAGAGCAATTTCTTCTGAAATAAATGTTAAAATATCAATATCTTTTTCAGAATAAAGATGTGGATCATCATAGCTTTGAACTGCTATAACACCGATTACTTTGTTTTCAACTTTTAGGGGAACACCCAGCCAGATTTCGGAGCGAGTTCCAATGAGGTCAATTTTGTCCTGTTTGTTTAATTCATCTTGTAATTGTCTATTAGCAAATAATGGTTTACCCGTTTTTATAACATATGCTATAAGCGTCTTACCAGCAGGGAAAGTTTCATAATCATCTTTTTCATCAACTTCAAAAGGAAGAGAGATCGAATCGGTTTTTTCATCATATAAAGCGACATAGAAATTTTTTGTGTCTAATATGTTTCCCAGATATTCTCTTATATTGCTATAAAGGTCGCGCATTTTATCGGTTGTATTCAGCGCATTTGAAATGTTGTATAATGTTTTTTGAATTTCTTCTGCTTTCTTGTGTTCGGTTATGTCCTTCAATGAAACAACTAAGGTTTCTTCTTCTTCTTCTGCAAAAATCTTTCCAGCAAAGTCAAATTCTAATATAATTTTTTTTCTTCTTTCAGCAATGCTCATCCTTTATCTCCTCTTTTTTGCTTTTTTTAAACTACATTTTAAGTTTGTTTGCAATGGGTAACGAACCAAATTGCGAAATAAATCTTTCTAATAATTCTTTTTCCACATAAACATATTCGGGAGTTGCGAAATACCTTAAAAAGATACCCTGAGAATTTCGATAGTGTTTTATCGTAAAGTTCTTAATATTCGTACAAAGATAATTTCGAATTCTATTTAGTAGGTTGTTAGAACGACCGTAATATATCACTTCCGAAGAAAATTTTGGATACTTTATATGATTGATCGCAGATATTTCATATACACCGGCTTTATCAGGAACAATATGTAAGTTCTTTTTATTCAATTGCAAAATTCTGGAAAATTGTTTTCTGTATGGATTAGTTAAATTGATTTTATTGTAAGCTGGAATGTTAATCGACCTTCTGTAATTGCAAATTGTCCTAACAGTAAGAGATATATTATAATTATTTCTAAGAATTTCCTGAATTTCATTATCTCTCATTCTACATGTTTGTTGAGAGATAACATGTTCAACAATACTTGTATAAATCTTTCTTTTATTACAGAAAAGATCCTTTAGAAAATATTTTGAATTGTTAAAAGATATAAAGGTGTTATTAATTAAGCGACTTAAACGACTAATATCTAAATAAGGTAATTGATATTTTTCTAAAAATTCCTTCAAAGAAATTGGAACCATTTTTTTTCGATCATTAGTCTCAAAGAAGTCTCTTTGCAGTTCTAACATATTATTCATAATATGATGTATAAAAAGATTTTTAGTTTTGATCCAATTCATGGAATGTTTCCATTTCGTATCGCTGGGTTCATCTAATAATTCAAAATCCAGTTTTAAGTATTCAGATGAATAAAATTTGAAATCGTCTTTTTCTCTTTTCACTGTGCCGGTTATTCCTTTAGGCATATTATTTGAAATTCTATCATCAATATGATGAATTCTATAAAAAGGAGCTTTTGATGTTTTGTTAATGAACTTATACACATACTTTAAATATTTATTAATGTTCATTTCCAAAATGTTTGCCAGAATCATCCTGCTGATCACATTATTTTTCATAGTCTCTTTCTTCCATTAACCGCACTAATTTCGATAATACCGTGTTTTGTTTTTCTTGATTGTTTTCGTAATTCAGAGAGTATTTTTTGTTTTAGTTCATCTTCCGACATGTTCAGCTCAGGAGCAAATTTACTAATGAGATTTGCAAAAGCATTATTAGATTTCAATACCTCAATTTGCTTATCTACAGCAAGAAGTGATTCGGGCACTGACTGAAATATGTTTTTAAAGTTTTCCTCACTCTGACGCAGCGCTTTCTCCACCTGCTTGCGCTCGGTGATTTCATCTGAAAGGTGAGCAGTTCTATCTTCCACCTTTTGTTCTAATTGTTCATTCAAACTTCTTAATTCATCCTGGACTTTAATCAGTTCAAGGTTCTTTTGCACAGCAGACTCATAAGTTCCGAGAAGAAAATCCAAAATCTGCAAGCGTTCCGCAGTGATGAAATACTTCTCTCCAGCAAAGAAAACTTTTATGCCCATTTCCGCTCTCGTATCTTTACGTAGCTCTATATTAGAAGTGATGTTCCGGACGCGGGAGATAAGATATTTTTCATCATAGGGTTTTACCATAAAATTATTCGCTCCACATTCAAGACCTTTTATAACATCTCTTGGGTCGGAAAGGGCAGTTAGAAGAATTACCGGAATGTCTTTTAAATTCTCATCAGATCTGATTTTCTTGCAAAGCTCATAGCCGTCCATCTCCGGCATTACGATATCGCTGATAATAAGAGTCGGCTTGTGTTCGCGCAGGGCTACAAACGCCTGCTTGCCGTTAGCTGCGGTCGTGACTGTGTACCTTCCTTCTTCGAGCAAATGCCTCAGGTACTTAGCCTGTGTAGGGCTGTCCTCGACAATGAGTATTTCTACATCATTGTTATTGATTTCATTTTTGGATTTCATAAATCGTTCCCTATTTCATTTGAAATTAGATAATCTTTATTCATCATCTTTATAAACATTGCCGGAATCTTTTCAGGTGAAAGTATATATGTCGCTGCACCAAGTCTTATCGCTTCTCCGGGCATACCGTGAACAACAGAACTTTCTTTATCTTGAGCAATAGTGACAGCACCTTTTTCCTTTAAAAGTTTCAATTCTTTGGCACCGTCTTTTCCCATACCTGTAAGCAGCACGGCTGCTGCATTCTGCCCATAGACATTTGCTATAGAGCGGAAGAGATAAGAAACCGATGGGCGAAGACCATTTTCACACTCACCCTTACTTAGTGCTATTCGACCACCAGTCTTTACTGAAATGTGAAATTTATCCGGAGCAATATAGATATGTCCCGGAAGAATATATTCACCGTGCGTGGCAACATAAACCGGCATATTAGATGTTTGATCTAACCACTCTACAAGTCCCTGAACAAAACCTTCTGCTATGTGTTGAACTATCAACACCGGTGCCGGAAAATCTTTTGGAAGTCCAGACAGAATTGTTTGAAGTGCAATAGGGCCACCGGTAGATGCGCCGATGGCAACAATTCTGATCTTTGCCTTTATTCGTTTGGGTTCCACTTCAACCGGAGGCGTCACTGTGGGAACTACCGCTTCGAGTTGACGACGGGGCCACCTTCTCACTACCTTAACTTCCGACATCAGTTTCACTGTCTGAATTAGCTCCTTTGCTGTTGCCTCATAGTCAGGATGACCAATACCCATTGGTCTTGGTACAATAGCTAATGCACCAGCCTCCATTGCGCGGAATGTCGTTGCTACCTCTTTAGTATCCCAGCTCCCGCTCACAATAACTATGGGCGTAGGAAGGGATTCCATGATCTTGCGAGTGGCCTCTAACCCGTTCATCTTTGGCATGTTGATATCCATGGTGATGATATCAGGCTTCTTGCGCTTCACGGCTTCGAGGGCTTCCTCTCCATTGTTCGCAGTTCCAATCACCCATATATCTGGATCAGAACTGAGAATATGAACTAAAAACTCCTGCACAACGGGAGAATCTTCTACAACTAATACTCTGATCATTTACATACCCCTATTATTATTTAATATTGACTATTGAATATTAATAACTAACATTTCCCACTTCAATTTTAATCATAAATCTTTTTCTTTTTTTCAGCTTCAGAGAAGCTATATCTTTGTAGCCGAATGCGTTAGCTTTCGGTCTATATATCCATCCCAAAACAGAACTGCGTAGCAGTGTAATCTATCCTAATCTTATATTGAATAACATATCGCTTCTCTGAAGCTAATATTCCATTTCATTTTATTACCCAAAGCTAACCAATCTTAGCTAAAGCTTCGCCTTGGCACAGCGTATTGGGTTACAAATATTGCACCGCTATGCGGTTTTAACTATTTCATAGTCAAAATACTCAACTGGGAAATGTTAGTTAATAATTTTAAACTAACATAATCTTCAATTCATCACTTCTCATCTCTCGTCCTCAATCTTCAATCTTCAATCTTCAATTATTATTTTCCCGCTATTGACCTAATTAATTCCCTAAGTCTGCCGGCAGTTATACCCTCAGATTCCGGCAGAATATCTTCCTGAGAATATTTTTTCAATAGTAATAATGCATTTTCAAAGTACTTATCTGATTCCTTAAACTTCCCTTGTTGCCTGGAAAGATTACCCAACATAAAATAAGCAAGTATAAACTTCTGGTTGAGATATAGAGCTCGTTTCAACGATATAATTGCTTTGTCAGTTAAATCTTGCTCCTGCAGTATGGTAGCGTGCAGATACTGCAACACTGAATTGAGCTTATCGGAAGCTATTGCTTTTTCGCACCACTCAAGTGCTTCAGCAAGTCTACCCTGGTTGGCAAAGGCTCGCACCAAGAGAGTGAATGCTTTTGGATCGTCCTGTTTTTCCGAAACCAACCCAAGAATTTTATCCGCTGCTTCCAAATAGAGTCCCTGCTTATACAGTGTTAAAGCTTTTAAATACGGGGTTGGTTGAGATTCCGCTGTCTTTCGATCCTCAATTTTGAATGGAAGTCTTGCCCGCTGGTCAAATGGAGGTTCCCTGGTTTCCTGAGATAAAGTAACTTCAGGATCTAGTTCATTAATAAAATCAAGAGGTGGCTGAAACGAAACTTTCGGTTCATCAACCAGTATGTCAGGAAAAACTTCTACTGTTGGAGGCATCTTGTTATCTTTTTTATAGAGGGTCGCGTCGGAAAAATTGACCGTTACAAATTGTGAAAAGAGGATATGAGAGGTCTCGCTTGGACTAACAATAAGCCATCCGCCATCCACAAGAGAGCGGTAAAGATTTTTAATTACTTTCCGTGCCAGTTCTGAAGTAAAATACATCATCACATTACGGCAAAAGATAATGTCCATTGCATTAGTGTTGTTTAAAAGAGATGGAAAAGTGTCTTCTGCTAAATTATGATAGGAAAATGTCACCCTCTTCTTAATTGAGGGAAGAATTTCAAAATTGCCGTCTTCTGTTTTTTTGAAATATCTCTCTTTAAGCCGGGGAGGGGTATCACGAAACGACCACTCATTGTATATGCCCTCTGACGCCTTCTGAAGAAGACAAGTGTTAATATCTGTCGCCAAAATAGTAATGTTCCAATCTTTCAAATCAGGAATCATTTTTCTTAGCAAGATGGCAATGGAATATGGTTCCTCGCCTGTAGAGCATCCTGCACTCCAGATTCTCAAACTATGTTCAGTCCCACGATGGGAGCGAATCAATTCAGGAAGAATGTCATTTTCGAGAATCTCAAGAGTTTTTTTCTCCCGCAAGAAATATGTTTCTCCAACCGTAAGATGGCTTGCCAGAATCTCGATCTGATTCTTTGAAAATTGTGAAGACAACAACCATTGAATACAAGATACTGCATCCTCAAAACCGAACTCTATGGCAGCAGAACGAATTCCCCGTTCAAGGTCATTCCAGCGATTTTTAGGAAAATGTAAGCCCATCTGATTTGTGACGAATTTACTGAACTTGAAAAGAAGGATGTCTGAAATGCTGTTGTTCACTTCTTGCTCTTTTGATTTTTCTTCATAGCATAGTCCAGCATCTTTTCTTCTTCAAAGGAAAGAAACCTATCGAGGTCGTGAATGAGAATCATACCGTCTTTGAGTTTTAGCACGCCTTCAATATACTCCATACCGGGAAGAATTTTCTCTGCAGTAATAATGTCTTGTTCTGAAAATTCAATAACACCACTTACAGAATCTACAATAAGTGCAATAGCCCGTCTTGGTGTCTGAGCAATAATTAACTGATCACTCAGGTCAATTTCTCTTTCCAACAAACTGAAGCGCCTACGGATATTTACAACAGGAATAATCTGTCCCTTAACATTAATCACACCGAGAACAATTTCCGGTGCTTTTGGCAAAGGAGTAGTTTCAACCATACGGACAATTCTTCCCACTACAGAAAGATACAATGCATAACACTGGTCATTCAGGGTAAAGACTACTAATTTTTTTTTATTATTCATAATTTTTTTGCTCTTATTAATTTCAATTATGTATTTAATTTAAATTAATTCATTTACAATTACATTTATGAGTCCACTATAAAAAGTC
>JAGMCF010000281.1 GCA_023129415.1 Candidatus Cloacimonadota bacterium | reverse complement strand
AAATATTAATGCGATAATCTTCAAAATTAAAAATTATATAAGCCTATCCACTTATACATTGGATAGGCTTTTATTATGCATTTATTAAATACAGTATTTGACCTATGGTACCAGAAAAAGGAATTAATAATATAAATGGAGGATATGTATAAAATTCACCTGGAAGGCATATTGAAATTTTTAATTTGACAAGAAAAGAATACTTATAAAAAATACAAAAGAAATCGCTGAAAAACATTGGTGATAAAATGAATTTAGAAGAATTGTTAAAGAAAATTGAAAAAGAATTTGGTTTAAACAACCTACACATTACAAGGCATTGTGGAAGTTTTATTGTTGTTAAGAATAAGAAAGTAGTAAAAATTGTTGGAGAAAGATTAAATTACTGCCCTGTTCTCTCAAAAATTTATAATTTGAATATTAAACCTAATTCAAGTGAGCCTATTTCTATCGAAGACATTGAGAGGACAATACAGGTAAAAATAGATAAGTTTGGTATGTTTTGTGAAGAAAGAGGTGTTTGTTGTAAGCATATAGCAATTCCATTCGGAGCTTCTGAAATGATGATGTATGGTTTTAAAAATAAAGTGCTTGATGCGGTTGTTAGTGTTTGTGATGGAGCTGGCACTGTTATAAGTGACAATCCTGAGGTTGTTCAAGGAATTGGTGCAAGAATGAATGGGATTTTCTATACTTCAGCTATACCAGAAGTTGTTAAAAGATTAGAAAACAATAATGCAAAAGTACCCTTTCCTGGAGAAATTAATCAAGTAAAAGGAGTGGAATATGCCATTGATTCTGGCTATAAAAAGATAGCGGTTACTATTAATGGGTTTAATGCTGATAGTTTAGAAAAAATAAAAGATTTAAAAAATCATATTGATGGGAAAATAACAACTTTGATGATATGCACAACTGGTGTAAGTAGGGAGAATGCAACTTCTATGTTGGATGCCGATCTTGTTTGGGGTTGTGCATCAAAATATGTAAGGGAGATTGTTGGTCCAAAATCTGTTCTACAGATAGGGGTTCAAATACCTGTTTTTGTACTTAATGAAAATGGTATAAATCTTGTTTCTTCTTATGCTCAAAATGATGAATTAAAAAAGACTTTAGAGGATAATAAGAAGTATTATATCACTTTTATGCCTCACTGCGCAATTAAAAAGATTGAGATGGGCAAATTTAAGGTTTACTTACATGAAACAAGTAGTTACCCTGTAAGAGCCAATAAAGAGCCAAGACCTTTATTGTAAATTTCGCTGGATATTTTTACATCAAACAAAGGGAGTCATTCTTGGGTACCAGTGTTTTTTTATTCGAAGAAATAGTTTAGATACAAATTTATAGTATTATAAATAAAGTCTTTGTTTTTTTTGCAAGAAATTACTGCCAACCGCTAATTAACGCTAATTTTCGCTAATTAAGAGAAAAATATTAGTGTATATTCGCGGTTAAATTAATTATTATTTTGTGGTTTACCGCGCTATGATATTCAAAGTAAATTAGATGAAACGCTTGTTGATTATTATAAAATGCTGGCTATCATAAGAATGACTGGAATGCTGAACACATAAGTTAAGGAATCTATTTATATAATTTTAAATCTAAAAATAAATTATTCAAATTTCGTACTTGGTAACTCTATTCCTTCTGTAACACGGAACTCTATTCCGTCTGCCACCTGCGAAACTTAAGTAAATTATTAATAAAAAGATGATTATTTTGAGATAGAGAAATCTTTGCGAAAGTTTGAAACTTTCGCAAAGATAAAAATTAATTGGCAGCCCCAAGGGGAATCGAACCCCTGTTACCGGAATGAGAATCCGGCGTCCTAACCCCTAGACGATGGGGCCTTTGAATCTTTCAGAAGAAAACACACAATCATATGTCAAGTATTTTGAAATTGTGGTAGAAAAAATACAAATCATATAAATTTTACCTTTATAAAATAGAATTACTTGACAGTATCAATTCAATTTTTGAAAAAAATAAAAAATAGTATTAAGAATATTTAAGCATTAATAAGTTTATTCAAAGGAGTGTTATGAATTTAATAAATTTTAACAACGAACAGAAATTAATTCAAGGTGAGATTAGGAAGTTTGCAACTACTGAACTTGAACCCATAGCAGATGAAATAGAAAAAACCGGCGTCTTTCCAAATGATATTATCAAAAAATTATCTGAATTAGGACTGTTAAGTCTAATTATCCCGGAAAAATATGATGGTGTGGATATGGATACAACGAGTCTTTGTATTACGGTTGAAGAATTATCTAAGGTCTGCGCATCAATCGGGGTAATTCTTGTTGTAAATAACTGTATGGTTGCCTTTCCGTTAATAAAATACGGACAAGAATCACAAAAAGATTATTATTTGAAAAAGCTCTCAAATGGTGAAATCGGTGCCTATATTTGCGATCCAGAGATTGATATACCTGGTAGAAAAATTGAAACCCAAGCTTTAAATAAAGATTATTTAATCTCAGGAAATAGAGATTTTGTTTTAAACGGTGAAGCTGCAAATTTCTTTTTAATGCCAATCTCTCTATCGGAAGGAAAATCATTTTGTTTATTCGAAAAAGGAATAGCTGGAATGAATTTTATCAAACCTGAGATTTTAGGTATCAGAACAGCAGGCATTGTTAGTGCTGAATTCAAAGAAACTCAATTAAAAAATGAATCTTTTTTAATATCAGATGATAAGGGAGAAGAGATTCAAAAAGAGATTCGGGATTATGCAAATATCTGTTTTTCTGCAATCTCACTCGGCATTGCTCAATCTGCTCTTAGTGCTTCAATAAAATATTCAAAGGAAAGGATACAGTTTGGTAGACGAATATGTGAATTTCCAATGATTCAGGAAATGATTTCAGAAATGAAGATAAAAATAGAAGCTGCCAGGTTCTTGATTTATGATGCAGCATTTAAATGTGATAATGGTCAGGATTATTCATTAGCTTCACAAATTGCTCGCCTTCATTGTGGTGATACAGCAGTATATTCAGGACTTCAAGCTATTCAAATTCATGGTGGATATGGTTATATAAAGGACTATCCTGTGGAACGCTATTTTCGAGATGCAAAGGTGCTTCAAGTATTAGATGTTACTCCACATATTTTAAAATCTGATATTGCCAAGGAGTTACTCAAATGATTTTGGATGAAAAACATATAAAATTTAGAGAAAAAGTCAAGCAATTTGCTGATGAGGAAGTTGCACCAAGAGCACGACAACTTGACCAAAAATGTGAATTCCCATGGGATTTGGTAAAAAGGATGGGAGAATTAGAACTTCTGGCAATATATCTACCGGAGAAATATGGTGGGGCGGGTCTTGATACATTATCTTATGCGATTGCTGTTGAGGAGATTGGTAGAGTCTGTGGCTCTACAGGAATATTTCTTGCTGCTCATTCATCCTTGGGTATATATCCAATATATATTGCTGGTAATGAAACGCAGAAAAGGAAATGGCTTATTCCCTTAGCTCAAGGCAAAATGATTGGTTCTTTTGGGCTCACAGAACCCAATGCAGGCAGTGATGCAGCTGCGACGCAGACAACTGCAAAACTTGTCGGCAATAAATATATTATCAATGGAACAAAATGTTTCATAACTTCAGGCGGGATTGGAGATATTATTGTCTTTACTGCAACCAAAGATCCATTATTAGGTTATCCAGGAATTTCTGCATTTGTTGTAGAGAAAGGGACACCTGGTTTTTCAGAAGGTAAAAAAGAAGATAAATTAGGATTAAGGAGTTCAGTAACCTCAGAGTTAATTTTTGAAGATTGTGCAATTCCCAAAGAAAATCTATTAGGAAAAGAAGGTGATGGTTTTAAAATTTTTATGCAAACCCTTGATAGCGGTAGAATTTCAATCGGTGCTCTTGCTTTAGGTATTGCTCAAGGTGCTTTAGATGCTTCAATAAAATTTTCAAAAACTGCTTTAAAATCAGGAAGACCTTTATACAAAAATCAATCAATTCAGTCAATGATTGCAGATATGGCTACAGAGGTCGAAGCTGCGCGTTTACTTATATACCAATCAGCTTTACTTAAAGATGCTGGCAAACCATTCACAAAAGAAGCAGCAATGGCTAAATATTATGCTTCAACCATTGGTATGAAAGCAACCTGTACAGCGGTCAAGATACATGGAATGTTCGGATTAACAAATGAATATCCAGTTGAACGGTTTATGCGTGATGAAAAACTGATGGAAATTGGTGAAGGAACTTCAGAAATCCAAAAAATAGTAATTGCAAGACAAGTATTTGGGAAATAAATCATTGAGTTAAACAGAAGAAAAAATGATGTAAACTGGTTCTCATTGAGGTAAACTGAATATATTGATGTAGACTGAATATGTTTATATAGACAGATTATTTCAGTTTTCCTCAATCTTTTCTCTGTCTAACTCAATGATGTATTTAATAACAAAAAGGAGTTAATATGGACTTTGATTTAACAAATGACCAAAAGATGCTTCAAGACCAGGTGCGAAAATTTGCTGAGAATGAATTAGCACCTATAGCACCTGAAATTGATATATCCGGGGAATTTCCTTGGGACAATATCAAGAAGATGGCAGAGATGGGGCTCCTGGGTATTATTGTACCAGAAAAATATGGTGGTTCAGAATTTGATTTTGTTTCATTAGCTATTGCGATTGAGGAGATATCCAGGATTTGTGCTACCACTGGAATTATAGTTGCGGTAAATAACTCGCTTGCTTCCTATCCTATTTTACAATTTGGAACCGAGGAACAAAAGAGTAAATATCTACCACTTCTTTGCTCTGCTGAGAAAATCGGTGCAATCGGAATAACAGAACCAAATGCAGGTTCAGATGTTGCTGCAATGGAATCAACTGCTAAACTTGAAGGAGACCACTATATCCTCAATGGAACCAAGAGGTTTATTACAAATGCTGGTGAAGCTGGTATATTTATAGTTTTTGCTTATACCGATAAAGAGCTTGGTTACAAAGGGATGAGTGCATTTATAGTTGATAGGGACACCCCTGGTTTTACTCTTGGTAAGCATGAAGATTTGATGGGTATCAGGGCAACAGCTAATTGTGAGTTGATATTTGAGGATTCTAAGATTCCTAAAGAGAATCTACTTGGTAAAGAGGGAGAAGGATTCAAAGTATGTATGAACACCCTTGATGTTTCTCGAATTGATATTGGTGCACAAGCAGTAGGTATTTCACAAGGTGCATTAGATGAATCAATAAAATACTCTAAAGAACGTAAAGCCTTTGGAAAACCTATATGCTATTTTGAGATGATACAGAATATGCTTGCTGAAATGGCTACACAGATTCAAGCCGCAAGATTACTTGTTTACTATGCTGGATATTGCAAAGATAAGGGTATGAAAAGATTTTCAAAAGAATCTGCAATGGCAAAATATTACGCATCCGACATAGCTGTTGATGTAACACGAAAAGCAGTTCAGATTTATGGTGGATATGGCTACACAAAAGATTATACAGTTGAAAGACTTTATCGCGATGCTAAGATTCTTGAATTATACGAAGGAACAACAGAAGTTCAGAAAATAGTTATCGCAAGAGATTTGGTAAAATAAATCATTGAGTTAAACAGAGGAAAAATGATGTAGACAGAAAAAAATTGGTTAAAACTGAAATAATCAGTCTACATCAATATTTTCAGTTTACATCAATGAAAAAAATGCCTAAATAAATCATTGAGTTAGACAGAAAAAAATTGATTAAAACTGAAATAATCAGTCTACATCAATATATTTAGTTTACATCAATGAAAAAAAATGGAGGTTTAATTGTGGATATAATTGTCTGTATAAAAAGAGTTCCTCAAACTGCTGAGGCAGAGGTTAAAACAGATTCCTCAGGTAAAGATATTGAAAAGGATCGTTTGACATTTGATATAAACGAATCTGATACTTATGGGCTTGAAGAAGCAGTTCTTTTAAAGGAAAAATTTGGTGGGATAATCACAGTGATATCTTTGGGTTATCCTGACACTGAAGACACTTTAAGAATTGCTCTGGCAAAAGGAGCAGATACTGCAATAAGAATCAAAGCAGAAGATTTTGAAGAACTTGATGGGTTAAAGACTGCTCAACTTCTAAGAACAGTAATAAAAGACATTCATTTTGATGTTATATTTACGGGTTGTATAGCAACTGACGATGCTTATTCGCAAGTAGGTGTAACTCTTGCTGAACTGCTTAATATTCCACATGCTACTTTAGTGACTAAAATTGAGGTAAATAACAATATAACACATATTCATCGTGAGCTTGAAGGTGGATTGCTGGAGCATCTGGAAATATCCACACCAGCATTATTTACAATTCAGACAGGGATAAATGTACCGCGATATGCATCACTCATTGCAATAAGAAGAGCAGCGAGAAAAGAGATTAAATTGGTTGGTCAAAATGAGATAAATAAGAACGAACTGTTGCTGAATACCCAGATTGATAAGTTGTTTGTTCCTCCAGCCACTAAGCAAGTTGAGATTCTTACTGGTAGTCCTTCAGAAGTATCTACAAAACTTGCAAGTATAATTAAAGAAAAGGGATTAATATAACGGAGGTAGAAATGTCTGAAATTTTTGCATTGATAGAACATCGTCAAGGAGCAATTCGTGATGTAAGCTATGAGCTGATGACTTGTGGTAGAATTCTTGCTGAAAAGCTAAACACAAAACTTACGGCAATACTGCTCGGATATAATACACAAAAATTCGTCGAAAGTGTAAAATCTCAAGCACATCGTATTTTAGTTATTGATAATGAGGTCTTGAAAGAGTTTAATGCCGAATCCTATCAAATTACGCTTTCTAAAATCATAAAGAAAGAAAACCCATCAATAACTTTAATTGGTCATACAGCATTTGGTATGGATCTTTGTCCAGCGCTTGCCACACAATTAAATATCCCTTTTACAACAGATTGTCTCAATATGGAAATGGTTGATAGGAATCTGATAGTAACTCGACAAATGTATGATGGGAAACTAAATGCCAAAGTTAAATTTCGTAAAAATCCTTCTTATATATTAAGTTTGAGGGCAGGCTGTTTCCCCGCAGAGGATTGTAGTCTAAATGCTGAAATTGTAAATATTGAATCGCCAATTACTACTGAACCAGATTACAGAAAATTTGTTGAATACATTGAAGCTGCTGTGGGTGATGTTGATATCACAAAAGCAGATATTGTTATTGGTGTAGGTAGAGGAATAAAAGATAAAGAAAATCTTACAATGGTGGAGGAGTTTGCGAACACAATTGGAGGAGTTGTGGCTTGCTCCAGACCAATTGTTGATGCAGAATGGTTGCCAAAGGACAGACAGGTTGGTTCATCAGGTAAGACAATTAAACCAAAATTATATATTGCTATGGGTATTTCTGGTGCGTTTCAGCACATAATGGGAATGAAGAGTTCAGATACTATAATTGCTATTAATAAAGACCCCAATGCTCCAATATTTAACGAAGCAGATTATGGTATTGTTGATGACCTTTTTAAAGTTTTACCTGTATTAAAAGATAAAATTTTAGAAATGAAACATTAGATAATAGAATTGGCTTCTTCATCTGTCATAATAGAATCAATATCGCAGAATAATTGATGTTGATAATAATAAATGTATAAGTAGTAGAGCTTATATAGAAAAATGCTGAATTTAGGTTGTTTAAAAAGCGGTTTCTAAATTTTAAGTTGCAGATACAAAGATTTTGGAGATATATTCAAGAAAGGAACTTTTGACTGATCCTTTAATAGATTCAGCAGATGATATGTTGTGTTCTGATTGCAAATTTTTCATTTCCACATTTATATATGAAACATACATGTCCCGAAAAGAATCGGGACGCAAAGGATGATGAAAATAACACACCCCCTCCGATGAATCGGAGACCCCTCTTATTAGAGGGGAATTTCTAAAAAATCCCCTCTTGAGAGGGGTGGATTCCCGACTTGTCGGGAAGACGGGGTGTGTAATCTGGGCTCTATTTTCAGATGAAACATTCATCCCGACAAGTCGGGGCAAAGGAGCATGAAAATTGAAGGACGGGATGCACAGATTCCAATTGCAATTGTTCCTAACAGTTTATAAGCCAAATAACTTATATGAACCGTTTTAACGGTTTAAGAAACCATTAAAATGGTTAAAAAGAATATTATTAAGGTTAATGAATGCATATGTAAAAATTATGTTTATTGTGTGCCAGCTTGTCCAACGAGGACTTCTCAACAAAATAATTGATGAGCAGCAGATAACAAGAATGGTGGAGATAATCTTTGATAAAGAATAAAGAACCAGTTACTGAGATAATTACAGAAATAAGAGATATCCTTATAGAAGAAGGCGCAGAGGATATCTATAAATGTTACCAGTGTGGAAAATGTTCGAGCATTTGTCCATGGTTTCAGGTAGGAATTTATGATTTCCCAGTCTTCAGATTTTCTTTAGAAACTACTCTTGGGATGGTCGCAAGCAGTGAAGATAAAGATGAATTAGCACAAGAGGTGGATAAAATTTATCGCTGTGTTGGATGTGAAGCATGTGTTGATCAGTGTCCGCATGGGATTAATATTCCTAATATACTTAGAGCAGCTCGCAGACTTTTGGTTGATTTCGGTTCTTATCCAGATGCATTAAAATCTATCGTGCAAAAAGTCAATAATGTTGGAAATCCATTAGGCGAGCCAAGGGAGAAAAGAGCAGATTGGGCAAAAGAATTAAATATTCCGGATTTTCACTCAGGAATGGAATTTCTTTATTTTCCTTGTTGTATTCCCTCGTATGA
>JAGMCF010000280.1 GCA_023129415.1 Candidatus Cloacimonadota bacterium | reverse complement strand
TTGATTAATAAGGTATGCCCTTTTGTTAATTTAAGGTATTGAGACTCGATTTCTGAAGTTTCATTCAGCAAAAATTTAGTATTAGGAATACGATTAATAGCAAAAATAATTGTATCAACTTTCATAATAAATTCAGAATTTGGGATTCGGATTTGTCGTTGATGACCATTACTATCTGGTTCACTCAATCCCATTTTTACACATTGGATACCGACAACTTTTCCTTCTTTACCCAGAATTTCAGTTGGATTTTGCAAAAAGCTAAATTCAACTCCTTCCTCTTTTGACAATTCGATTTGCTCTTTTTCTGCAGTCATCTGTTCTTCTGACCTATCATAAACTATTAAAACTTTCTCTGCTCCAAGCCGAATAGCAGTTCTTGCAACATCTACAGCAGAATTTCCACCACCAACTACAGCAACAATCTTGCCTATCTTTTTTACTTTCCCTTCTATTACATCTTTAAGAAAATCTACATCAAAATAACAATCTTTCAGATTTTCACCTTTAAGATTCATCTTCATTGAGTTCTGTGCTCCAAGCCCTAAGAAAATTGCATCATATTCCTTAAAAAGAAATTGAAGTGTAAAATCCCTTCCCAACCTCTCATTATTTTTTATATTAACACCTGATTTTTCAATTAATTCGATTTCTTTTTTCAATATCTTTTTAGGTAATCGAAATTCTGGAATTCCATAACGAAGCATACCTCCACTTTCCGGATTTGCTTCAAAAATAGTACATTTATGACCATTAAGAGTAAGATAATAAGCAACAGTTAAACCAGCAGGACCTGCACCAACAATTACAACTTCTTTACCTGAGCTTGGGCTTTTTTCAGGTACATAAGTATTATACGCATCCTCAATATCTTTTTCTGCTGTATATCGTTTAATCTGACGAATAGAAATTGGCTCATCTACTATTTGTCTATGGCATTCTTTTTCACAAAATGCAGAGCAGATTCTACTCACAGAAAGAGGTAGAGAAATTCGTTCTTTTATCAATTTCACAGCTTCATGATATAATCCATTGTGCACTAATGCTATATACCCCTGAATATCAACACGAGCCGGGCATTTAAGAGTACAGGGTGCTACACAATCTGCATAATGTTCTGAGAGTAAAATCTCTAAAACCCTTCTTCTCAAGGCGTGCACATCAGAATTATCGGTTTCAATTTCCATTCCTTTTTGAACTTTTGTTGAGCAGGAAGGCACAAATCTCTTTTCACTTTTTATTTCTACCAAACAAAGCCAGCAGGATTCAAAGGGTTTTAAATATTGGTCATAACATAAAGTTGGAATTGCAATATTATTTTCTCTTGCTACTTCAAGTATGGTTTGGTTCTCATTCGCAATAGTTTCTTTTCCATTTAATGTAATCTTTACATCAGGCATTTTTCCTACTTTTATATTTTTTTGCAAACAATAATCTTATTAATCTTTTTTCATCAAAAGAAAGTGTAATTATTGATAGTCAAGTTATTTTGATAAATTATATGAAGCTTACTTTTTGAATGTTAAAAGTCAATTATTTATATTGAAAAAATAAACCTTGCGAAGGTTCAAAACCTTCGCAAGGATAAGGAGTAAAAATGGCTCCACAGGAGGGATTTGAACCCCCGACAAAGTGGTTAACAGCCACCTGCTCTACCGCTGAGCTACTGTGGAACCTAATTTAAATATCTTCTTTAAGTATTAAAATTTTCTGTCAAGAAAAAGCAAATTATTAAAGTTTCGCAGGAGTGAAAATTAACGAATAAATCATATTTAACTTTTTATAATATCTTCTGCAAAACTTGAGTAAATTATAAATAAATCTTATGCAATCAGTTGCTTCTCTTCTTCAGAAATTGTTCTTGGTTTTATTTTAAAAATTGGTTTATGTTTATTTATTATTACATCTTTTGTAATATGACATTCATTTACATCATTCATATCAGGCAATTGATACATAATATTAGTCATAACCGACTCCATTATTGCACGAAGTCCCCTTGCTCCAGATTCTCGTTTCATAGCAATTTCTGCAATTGCTTCTAAGGCATCCTCTTTAAATTTTAGGCTAACATTTTCCAAAGCAAACAATGCTTCATACTGTTTACTTAAAGCATTTTTAGGGCTGGTAAGTATAGTAATTAAAGCCTCTTTATTCAATTCTGATAAAGTGGTTACAACTGGTAATCTTCCAATCAGTTCTGGAATGATACCATATTTTAAAAGATCTTGTGGTTCTACTTTGCGTAGTATCTCACTCTTTTTGTCTGAAGATAAACCAATTAGTTCTGAGCCAAATCCAATATTTTTCCTATTAATCCTACTTTCAATAATCTTCTCAAGCCCATTGAAAGTACCACCAACAATAAATAGTATATTTTTTGTATCAATTTCAATAAATTCCTGATGTGGATGTTTTCTTCCACCTTTTGGTGGAACATTTACTTTAGCGCCTTCCAAAATTTTTAGTAATGCCTGTTGTACACCTTCCCCTGAAACATCTCTTGTAATTGAAGGAGCTTCCGACTTTCGAGCAATCTTATCAATTTCATCAATATAGACTATTCCTTTTTCTGTTTTTTCAAGATTATAATCAGCAATTTGGAGTAATCTAACAAGAATATTTTCAACATCTTCTCCAACATATCCAGCTTCTGTAAGAGTGGTTGCATCAGCAATTGCAAAAGGAACTTTTAAGAATTTTGCCAATGTTTGAGCTATGAGAGTTTTCCCGGTTCCAGTTGGACCAATCATAATAATATTGCTTTTTTCAAGTTCAACATCCTTAACAAATTTCTGTTTAAAAATCCGCTTATAATGATTATAAACAGCTACAGAAATTGTCTTTTTCGCTTGTTCTTGACCAATAACATATTGATCCAAATAACCTTTTACTTCTTTTGGTGTTGGAAGAATGAAATTTTCATCCGCCTTTTTTTCTTTATCCTTCTCAAGAATTGTATAACAAATAGAAATGCAATTGTTACAGATATTTCCATTAATACCCCGAATAAGCTTTTTTACTTCACTTCTTGCTTTCCCACAAAATGAACATCTATAATCTTCCATATTAACCCCTTTTGAGGA
Organism: Candidatus Cloacimonadota bacterium; assembly: GCA_023129415.1. Classification (GTDB taxonomy): domain Bacteria; phylum Cloacimonadota; class Cloacimonadia; order JGIOTU-2; family JGIOTU-2; genus JAGMCF01. Next base: position 11,995 of record JAGMCF010000280.1, on the reverse strand, counting down.
TTTAACCCATTAGATTATTTTATTATTTCCTCTTAGTAATTACTTCGTCAATAATTCCATATTTTTTTGCTTCTTCTGCACTCATGAAGAAATTTCTGTCAGAATCACTTTCAATCTTTTCAATAGGTTGTCCCGTATGTTTATGAAGAATTTTATTGATCCTATCTTTACTTTTAATAATCTCTTTTGCATGAATTTCAATATCAACAGCTTGTCCTTGAACACCACCCATAGGCTGATGTATCATAATCATTGAATTGGGAAGTGCAGATCTCTTCCCTTTTGTTCCAGCAGAAAGTATCAAAGCTCCCATACTTGCAGCCTGTCCAATACAAATTGTACAAATATCAGGGTTAATATACTGCATTGTATCATAAATTGCTAAACCAGAAGTTACAATACCGCCTGGACAGTTGATATACATAAAAATATCATTTTTAGGATTATCTGCTTCTAAATGAAGGAGTTGAGCAATTATCGTATTTGCAACATTGTCGTCCAATATTGAACCAACAAATATGATTCTATCTTTTAATAATCTGGAATAAATATCGTAAGCTCTTTCACCTCTTCCAGTTTGTTCAATAACCATAGGTATTAATCTCATATTACCTCATCATTTCTTTTCTACAAATTTTACTGTACTTTCAATATCTTTCAAAATCTTTCTATTCGTAAGATTTATTCTTATATCTTCTCTATTGATTTGTTTTTGATATAATTCTTTATATTTTTCAACATCCATAGGCATTGTCTCAGCTGCTTTCTTTATTTCATTTTCAATCTCATCATCATTTACTTCAACCTTTTCAATTTCCCGTAATTTTTCAAGAACATAATAAACATGAAATTCATTTTCTGCATATTTTTTATAAAACTCTTTTAACCTTTGAATATCTTTTTGAGAAGTATTTTCATTATTCTTCTTAGATTGATTTATCATTGTTGAAACATAATCCTCAACTATTGATTCTGGTAATTCAAATGGATTTTCCTGAATTATTCTTTGCAAAATCAACGAACTTTTATCCTTCTCATTTTTAATTCTAACCTGTTCTTCAAATCCTTTTTTTATTTCTGCTTTTAAATCTTTTAAAGTTTTATAGTCTCCAACATCCTTTGCAAATTCATCATCTAAGGCTGGCAGGTCTATCTTCTTAACAGAATTTACTTTAACTACTACATTAATTTCAGTTGGTTTTTCTTCAGGTTTTCCCGTTCTCTGTTCATCCTTCGTCCCAGGGGCGAAGGATGAAGATGGAGGAAGTTCAATGGTAGTTTTTATAACATCTCCTGTCTTGGTTCCTACAAGGTCTTTATCAAATTTTTCTCCAAGATTTTTTGTTCCTATTTTATAAAATGTCTCTTCCTGCTTTGAAACTTCTTCATCATTATATTTTTCAACTTGATAATATATCAAATCATTAACTTTTGCTTTAGAACCTTTATCAATAATTTTTGCATAATTTTCCTGTAATCCTTTCAATTCATTTTCTATCATCTTCTTAGTTACTTTTTCTGGTTTGAAGTTAATTTCAAAATCTCTATACTTTTTCAATTCAACTTTGGGTCTGACTTCAAAGTTGAAACCCACTTTCAAATCCTCACCGGGTTTCCAATCAAAATCCTCAAACGAACCTTGATTTATAGGAATAACTTTCTCTTTTTCTAATTCCAATAATACTTGCTTGTAATATTTGGGAATATATTCCTCAAGATAACCTGCTTTAATTTGCTCTTTGTATTTATTTTCTACCATTGAAAAAGGTGCTTTCCCTTTTCTGAAACCTGGCATAGCAACGATATTGCGATATTTTCTGATGATCACCTGATAATCCTTATTTGCCATTTCCTTAGGGATAGTAATATTCAATTTCCTTTTACACTCACTCAATTTTTTCAAATCTGATTTTATCAAGAAAGCTCCTCTTATTTTTTAGAATTCTAAATATGGTGCGAAAGAGGGGACTCGAACCCCTATACCCATTTCGGACACTGGATTCTAAGTCCAGCGCGTCTGCCAGTTCCGCCACTTTCGCATTATGCACCTAGTAATAACTTGCTTAATAATATGTCAAATATAACAAAATTTATAATAAGCTTTATTCCAAAAAAGAAATGTTTGCTTTTAATTTTTCAGAAGTAATTTGCAAACTTTCTTTTCGCTCTCTTTCATTCTGTACAACATCTTCCGGTGCATTTTTAATAAAATCCTTATTATCTAATTTTTTTAAACAATTATTCAAATTATTATCAACTTGTGCCAACTTTTTCAAAAGTCGTTCTCGTTCCTTTTTCAAGTCAATAATACCTGTCAAAGGCATATAAATTTCAATTTCGTCTATAACTGTTGTAGCAGATTTTGAAGGCTTAACTACATCATCTCCAATATAAATATCAGATACTTTAGCCATAACTTTGATATAGTGACGATTTCCTTGTAAAATCATTCTATCTCTACCTTTTACAGCTTTAATATCAATCTTTACTTTTTCTCCAGGTGGAATATTCATATCCTTTCTAATAGCTCTTATTGATGTAATAATTTTAATTATTAGCTCCATTTTTTGGGCATCTTCTGGAAATAATTGATCCTGGTCCGCAATAGGAAATGATACTTTCATAATCGAATCATATTTAGTTTCAGAATAAAACTTTTGAATTCTCTGCCATATCTCTTCTGAAATAAATGGCATAATAGGATGAAGCATTCTTACTGAGTAATCCAAAACTTTCAGCATTAAGTATTTTGCAGTTCTCTGGGATGATATATCATCAGAATGATAAAACCTATCCTTAATAATTTCAAGATACCAAGCACAATACTCATTCCAGAAAAAGTTATATAATAAATGAGCAGCATCATTAAATCTATGTTCATCATAAGATTTTGATATTTCATAAATCACAGTATGCAAACGATGTAATATCCACCTATCAACTAAATCAACTGTTATATCCTCTGGTTCCGGCATTCCATCAATATCTTCTGCATTAGTTATAGCAAACCTTGCTGCATTCCAAATTTTATTTGCGAAATTTCTACCCGTTTCAATAAGAGAATCACTATAAACTACATCATTACCTTTAGGAGTATTATAAATCATACTAAACCGAAGAGCATCAGCCCCAAATTTTTCAATAATATCAATTGGGTCAGGAGAATTTCCCAATGATTTTTCCATTCTACGCATTTGTGCATCCAATACAACACCATGTAGAAAGACTGTCTTAAATGGGATTTCTCCAACAAATTCCATTGCTGCCATTATCATTCTGGCAACCCAGAAAAAAATGATTTCTGGTGCGGTTACTAACAAATCTGTTGGATAAAAATATTCAAGTGCTTTTGTTTTTTCAGGCCAACCCATTGTAGAAAATGGCCAAAGCCAGGAAGAAAACCATGTATCTAATACATCCGGGTCTTGAGTGAATTTATCTCCACCACATTTCGTGCACTTCTTGGGAGGTTCTTTTGCTACAACCATTTCTTTACAATTTTCACAATAATAAGCAGGAATTCGATGTCCCCACCAAATTTGACGAGAAATACACCAATCACGAATATTTTCCATCCAATTGTAATAAACCTTTTCCCACCTTGGTGGTTGAAATTCAATCAATCCATTTTTTACAACTTGAATTGCTTTCTTTGCCAAAGGCTTCATTTTTACAAACCATTGGGTAGAAAGATATGGTTCAATAACAGTATGACACCTATAGCAATGACCAAGACTGTGAGAATATTTCTCAATTTTCTCAAGCAGTTTTCTTTCTTTTAAATCTTCTACGACCTTTTCTCTGCATTCAAAACGATTCATTCCGTCATAATCAATCCCGGCATTTCTATTCATAACCGCTTTTTCATCCATAATCAAAATCTGTTCTAAATTGTGACGCAATCCCATTTCAAAATCGTTTGGGTCATGTGCAGGAGTTACTTTTACACATCCTGTTCCAAATTCCTTATCAACATAATCATCAGAAATAATTGGAACTTCTCGCTCAACAAGTGGAATGATAATCTTCTCCCCTATTAAATGTCTATATCTTTCATCTTTTGGATTGACTGCAATCCCGGTATCACCAAGCATTGTTTCTGGTCTGGTTGTTGCAACAATTATAAATTCATTTGTTTTATTTTTAATAGGATATTTGATATACCAGAGGTAAGATTCCAGCTCTTCATAATCAACTTCATCATCTGATAAAGCAGTTTCACATCGTGGACACCAGTTTATTATATACTTCCCTTTGTATATCAGACCTTTTTCATAGAGACGGATGAAAACTTCTTTAACAGCATTTGAAAGTCCTTGATCCATTGTAAATCTTTCTCGTCTCCAATCGCAACTTGCCCCCAACTTCTTCAGTTGCTGGATGATTCTTCCACCTTTTTCTTCCTGCCATTTCCAGATTCGGCTAACAAGTTCCTCTCTCCCAACATCATAACGAGTTTTCCCTTCTTTTGCCAATTCCCTTTCAACAACATTTTGTGTTGCAATGCCAGCATGGTCTGTTCCGGGTAGCCATAGGGTCTCATAATTTTGCAGTTTCTTATAACGAATCATAATGTCTTGTAAAGTATTATTTAGAACATGGCCCATATGCAAAATTCCTGTTACATTTGGAGGTGGAATAACAATTGTATAAGGCTTTTTTTTAGGATTTATTTCTGCATTAAACAAACCTTTTTCTTGCCAGAATTTATACCATTTTTCTTCAATATCTTTTGGATTATATACTTTCTCCATCTGATTCATGGAAACTCCTTATAATAATAATTTCCATATGAGTTCTGCAAAATAAGCCTTTTTGACCTCACCTCAATCCTCTCCTAAAAGGAGAGGAAGTTGTTGGTTCTCCTTCTTCCCGATGACTATCGGGATAGGAGAAGGAGTTAGAGGATGAGGTTAAAATGTAAAATATTCCAAATTATTATTAATTTTAATAGAATCTTCTATTTTGCAGATCTCATTAATAATTTCCTTAAGTGTCATATATATGTCAAGTTTTGTTGAAGATATCAATCCCGATTAAATCGGGATAAACATAATAAGCGGTTTTGTTTTTCATATTTTCAATTAAATATATTTAATGCCCTCTGCTGGTTCAGGTATTTACCTGAACCATTAGTTTATTCACTTTCTGTCTTTTTAACTTTATGGTTCAATTTACCCCGATGGTTATCGGGGAACCAGCAAAAGTGTTTGAAACCTTGTGGTTCAAGTTATAATTTGAACCAACCCTACGAAAAGCTTCTGCTGGTTCAGGTATGTTACCTGAACCATGAGTTTATTCACTTTCTGTCTTTTTAACTTTATGGTTCAATTTGCAAAATTGAACCAGCAAAATGTTTGGAAAGAATCCTACTCATAAACACTATCTAATTTCAGTAAAGGATTTTCTTTATTTGCAGAAGAATAAACCCAATGTTCCGGTTGATAAACATAACCCTTTCTAACTGGATTCTGTTCAATATAATTTGCTTTCGTGATATAAAACTTTTCACTAAATATATGTTCAGGCATGTTTTTCGCTTGCCAAAAATTATATTCTCCATTTTCTATGAATAATTTTAAAATTTTAGGTTCTGTATCTAAAATGTTTTTTTTCAGTTCCTTGGATGTAAACCTTTTAAAATCCCGAACAAATCCGCTCACATCATTATTCTTCACTATTAGGTGAATATGATTTAGCATAAAAACATAGTTATATATTTTTAGCCCTTTATATTTTTGACAATATTTTAATGAATCTAATAAAATATCCCATCTGTTATGTCTATCAAAAATATAGTACAAACGTTTTATGGAGAATGTTAAAAAATACATTCCTTTATTAAAAGCTTTTTTTATTCGAACTGAGGGCATATAAAAACTCCTACTAACTTTCTGGTTCAGATATGTCAGCTGAACCCTTTCCGTCTGGGCGCCGAGACCGACTGCTGGTTCAGGTATGTTACCTGAACCATAAGTTTATTCACTTTTTGTCTTTTTAACTTTATGGTTCAATTTACAAAATTGAACCAGCAAAAGACGCGGGGATAATCAGGGAGGGACAGATGTTTTTTACATTCCAAGCAAATAATCAATATCCACCTCATTTACAGTTTCTTTTCTTAATTCTTCCAAAATTTGTTTGAATATTTGACGCACTCTTTCTCTGGACAGTCCCAACTCTCTTGCAATTTGAGCAAAATTCTTTCCTTTATCATCTTCACCAAATCCAAAATACTCCTTTATTATATGTGCATCTCGCGGACTAAGTTCACCAATTTTTTTGTTAATCTTATATCTAAATTTTTTCCTATAATAAATTTTTTGAGGGTCATCTTGATCCTCATATCCCCGATTAAATCGGGGACTTCTATTAGTTACTTTATGTGCTTTAATTCTTGATAAAGCATCTGGATGTCCATAAGTTCCACGAGAATGAGTAATTTCATCAAGAGAGATAACATCAGATTTTTGTGCTATTAAATCTTTGGCTTTCCTTTCTTCAATATTAACCACTTTTGCTAATTCTTTAAGAGTTGCTTCATCACCTTCAGAAGCAAGATGTTTTTGACGAGCATCTTCAATTTTTGTAAGAGTTGATATAGTCTTTGCTGGAATTCTAATCAACCTATTTTTTTCATAAATCGCATATTGAATAGCTTGCTGGATCCACCACACAGCATATGTTATTAGTTTAGTCCCTCTCTTTACATCAAACCTTTTAATTGCTTTTATAAGTCCAACATTTCCTTCACTGATTAATTCAGAAAGTGTTAATCCCTTTCCTTGAAATTTACTGGCAACTTTTACCACAAACTTCAGATTGCATTCTATAAGCTTATTCATTGCAGTTTGGTTACCATTTTGGGCTTTTATAATCAATTGCCTTTCATCTTCTCTTGATAGAGTTGGTATATTTGCAATATCTGAAAGATACTTTTGCAAGCCTTTATCTTCAGCTGGATTTTCCATTATATTTTTTTAAAACGATTTCAAGTTATGATTTGGGATAAACCCAAATCTACCCTCTAATCGGTGGGTAGAAACAGGTTTATCCTGTTTCTCCATATGTATTCAATGTTATATTATTATGATTTATAAATTTGTGTATCCACAAAAAGGAAATTCCTATGCAATATATTTAATATCTTATAGAGCAAATATAAACATTAATGTAATTGGTACAAATTTTATATCCCCCGATTTTTTTATTACAGACTAACTTATTTTCAAATAGTTATTTATATCAATCCAAATTTTTATAATTTCCTAATATTTTAATTATTTTATTTTAATTGCAATGTAATGATAATAATCTTTTCCTGTTAAGACATATAAAAGGATTGATTCAATATGTTCTTTTTTGAGCTTTTCAATCATTGAATAATAATCATTAATATATTTGATTTCAGTATCATCTATTTCTAGAATGACATCACCAACTTTAAGATCAGATTCATCAGCAGGTGAATCGCTTACAATTCTTGAAACGACCACTCCCTCATCTGAAGAAATATTCATCTTCTTTGCAAAATCAGAATCAGTTTCTTGAACCTCAATTCCTAACCATTGGTTTGAATCCTTTTGTTCAGAAGGTTTTTTTGTTACCACAGTTTCAGGATAAGCTTCTAATTTAGCTTTTTTTATCAGCTCTTTTCCTTTACGAATTATTTTAATTTTAACAGTCTTTCCAACCTTTGAATTAGCAACGATTAATCTGAATTTACTGACATTTTTAATTGGTTGCTCATTAAATTCAGTTATTACATCTCCTTTTTTCAATCCAGATTCCTCGGCAGGAGTGTTTTTCTCAACTTTTCCAATTAATACTCCTTCTAAAGAAGGAAGTTTAAGATTTTCCTGTAATGCAGGTGTAATCTCTTGTGGAAGAATACCCAAATATGCTCGCTCCACATAACCTTTCTCAATTAAATCATTTACAACATTTTTAACAATATTAACAGGAATAGCAAACCCAATACCAATATTTCCGCCACTAACTGTTGAGATTGCTGCATTTATACCAATAACCTTCCCATCAATATCTACAAGTGGTCCACCACTATTACCTGGATTAATAGCAGCATCTGTCTGTATATAGTCTTGATAAAGAGGAGATTCTCTCCCAAATGATAAACCTGCTCTACCTTTGGCACTAACAATACCAACAGTAACAGTACCACTTAGATTTTCAGAAAACGGACTGCCAACTGCGAGGACCCAATCACCTACTTCAATATTATCAGAATCACCCAAAGGAGCAAGATTAACTTCATTTCCTTTTTCAATCTTAATTTTTATTACTGCCACATCAGTTTTATCATCTAAACCAATTATTTCAGCATCATATTTCAGTTTATTACTTAGTGTAACTGTTATCTCACCCTCAGTGCTTTTTCCTACAATATGATTATTGGTAAGAATATATACATCTCCTCCCTCTTGAAGAAATATAAAACCTGAACCGAAATTATAAGATTTTCTTTTATCTGGTTGAGGACCAAAAAAGAATTTAAAAAAATCATCATCAAAATGAAAAGGTGATTTAAACTCTTTATATTGACTTTCGACTTCCCATTCAACTTTTATATTTACAACTGTGCTAAGAATATCTTTTGAAATTTTCACAAATGGACTATGTCCTGTTTCATCTACTACTAATTGAGGTGAAGCAAGTAAAGAATAAGAAAATAAAATCAATATTATCAAAGATATTACGAGTGTCTTGAGTTTATACATATTTTCCTTCCAAATTTTTACATTTTGATTGAGTTTATGCTTTTTTCACTCTACCGCTTTTAATACATTGTGTACAAACTGTCATTTTTTTTATCACCCCATCGACATTAACTCTTATTCTTTGCAAATTTGGATTCCATCTTCGTGGTGTTCTTCTGTCTGATTTACTTCTATTTTTGCCAAACATTGGTGCTTTCCCGCATATTTCACATTTTCTTGCCATTTTAGTCTCCAGAAATTTTACTTTTATAAAGTTGACATATTTTGAAAAAAAGAAATTTTAAAGCAAGTTTTTTAAAAACTATCTCATAAAATTTAGTTAAAGTAAGGTCAGTTTGGAAGTATTAAAAGGAATCAAGAAGATTTATATTGAAACTTTGGGTTGGAAAAAATCATGAAGGAAATAAGGTAGGCAGTAAGGATTACATATACAGGTTACGGGTAGGAGATAAGTCGGTCACAAAGAAAATGTTATTGGTCAGATAAAAAAACTTGACAGTCTATTTTTTTTAAAAAAAATAATTTAGTATATAATCATTTAATGATGGTGTAAATAATGATTAGATGAAAAAATGTAATTTTAATAAAATTTAAAAGCGTTAAGTTATGTGTCAAAAAATATATCTTTTGATAATTATAATTTTTATTTACGGCACTGTTTTTTCAATGGAATATATCTCTTCACCCTTAATTTCTGGTGCGTACGATGACATTGCTGTAAAGAACAATACAGCCTATGCTGCTAATGACTGGGGAATTATAGTGTTTGATGTAACGGACAAAACTAATCCTATTTTGGTTAATGCTCTCCCAAGCTCAGAGGGTATTGTAGATTATGTTGATATACACGATGATTATATAATAGTTAGTACTTGTATATTATCAGGTATGCCTGGTGTTAATGTTGAAGGTAAAACATTTATTTACAGTATATCAAATCCACATAATCCAGTGTATATTACTGAAATTGAAGAATATACAAGAAAATCTTTTATAAAAGACAATTTTCTATTTTTACAAACATATAATTCTGTATCTAGAGAAACCGAAAGAAAATTGAAAATATATGACATAAATGATATAATGGTTCCAACACAAGTCGTAGAAATTGAAGATGTGAAATCCTTTGATTTATCTAACAACGAACTCTATACAATATATATTACAAATAATGATACAATTATGGACCTTAAGATTTATGATTTAGAAAATATTTCAAATCCAACCTTATTAAATGAAATGAATTTACCTGTTGCATATAACTATCTTGAGCCATACATGACATTAGACAACAATTTACTATACATAGGAGGATTTAACACCTTATATATATTGAATATTGATAATCCAGTATTTCCAGAGATTCTGAGCTATTCAGAATGTGGTGGAATAATGGACTGGATTACTAAGTTTGCAAAAAATGATTCTTATCTGTATTTTAAGGGGGGTAGAATAGTTAATGTGTTAGATCCAGAAAATCCTGAGGTTGCTGGGAACTATGCCCCTACATGGCCTCCTTATAATGTTATTACTAATGTATACATTTACGATAATTACCTTTATGTTACCAACTGGGGATATGGATTTTACATTATGGATTTATCTAACCCTGTAGAACCTTCGCAGACAAGCTGGTATGTAAACTGGAATTTCTATCATGGTATCTACAAATCAGGCAATTATGCTTATGTGGCTTCAGCAGATGGTCTTATTGTTATTGATGTCTCAGACCCGGAAAATGGGTTTGAAATAGGTAATTGCTATACAGGTTGGAGTAACGATGTGTTTGTAGAAGATAATTATGCTTATATGGCTTCTGATGGCGGTCTTATTATTTTAGATGTGAGTGATCCAGAAAGTCCTTATGCAGTAGATGATTACGGTTTCTCATGTGATAAATTGATAAAAGAAAATAATTTGGTATATGCCTTGAATGATGTAAGTGCTGTAATAAAGATTTTTGATGTGAATGATCCACATAACATTCAGTTTCTTGGCACTTGTGATTTAATGTTTAATGCTTATGATTTATGTTTAAAAGATAACTATTTATATATTGCCGGCGGATACGAGCAAACATACCCAACAGGATATGATCCGGGTGGATTGAAAATTGTAGATGTAACTGACCCATATAATCCACAATGGATAAACAGTATAAATCCTGATTCAACAAGATTTTTTCGTTCTATTGAAATAAAAGATAATTATGTCTTTATGGGAAGTAATGAGCCTGGAATTTATGTTTTTGATGTCTCAAATCCTTTATTGCCTTTCGTTCATTCTTACATAGAAGTTGAACAAGAAGCTGGAATTTGTGATATGGAGATTCAAGGAGACTATCTATATACCACTTCTTTAAGAGGTAAATATATATTCGATATAGCAGAAATAAATTTCATTGAACTTGTAGATTTTTATCCTGGCGGGGAATCTAACAATTGTTGGTCAATTTCAGTGGATGGAAACTATATCTATGAGGCTTCAAGCTTTGCTGTAAGCATTTATTATTCTGAATATTCTGGTGCAGGAATAGAAGAGCCTTTAATTCCAAATGATATATCAAAAACGATAAAATTATATCAGAATTATCCCAACCCATTTAACCCAAATACCAATATCTGTTTTCAATTATCAGAAACTGATAAAATAAATTTATCTATATATAACATAAAAGGTGCACTCATAAAAAAACTGATAAATGATAAAATTTTCTCAAAAGGAAGCCATTTCATAATGTGGAATGGAAAAAATAACCAAGGAAAGGAGGTGAGCAGTAATGTTTACTTATACAGGCTACGGGTAGGAGATAACTCGATCTCAAAGAAAATGTTATTGGTCAGATAATGATATTATTTCATTATCTTAAAATCGTTAACCCAAAAAACTAAGGAAAAAACAGGAGAAAAAAACTAAAATGAGAAAAATAATCTTATCGGTTTTATTTATCTTGCTTTTTAACAGTTTTGCTATAGCTAACATTATAAATATACCTGCTGACCAACCAACTATTCAGGCAGGGATAAATTCATCAATTGATGGAGATACTATTTTAGTTCAGCCTGATATATATTACGAAAATATTAACTTCAACGGTAAAAATATTATCATTGGTTCTTTATTCTTAACCACACAAGATACCATTTTCATTTCACAAACTGTAATAGATGGTAACCAGAATGGTAGTGTAGTAACATTTGAGAATGGAGAAAATGCTGAATCAGTTCTATTCGGTTTCACACTGATTAATGGAAATG
>JAGMCF010000028.1 GCA_023129415.1 Candidatus Cloacimonadota bacterium | reverse complement strand
TCCTGTCCATTTGTAGTTGTGTCGTTAAATCTCAAACTATGCCAGCCAACAGTTGTATCCTGTGCTGTAAAAACTATAGTATCATTGGCAGTTCCTTCTGCTAATATCCTACCATAAATCTTAAACTTATAATGCTCAGAAAAGATAACATCTATTCCTGGCTCTATTATTAATGTGCTATCTACTGGAATATTTATTTCACCATCAATAATATATGGGCTATCAGCAAATGTCCACAATCCGCTTACATCACCACCAGGTATGTGGGTCTCTGCAAAAGAGATAGTTGAAATTAGTAAAAAGACGAATAAAATCACTATTTTTTTCATTTTTCTTACCTAACCTTTCTTATCTGCTCTGTCGCTCTCCAACCCAACTCGAGTTCTTCTAACCCGAGTCGGGTTTGCTTTATTTCAAAAGCAAACACTTTTTGGTATCAATAACTTTATCACCTACTTTTAGACAATAAATATAAATACCTGAACTTAATGACTTGCCACTTTCATCTTTTCCATCCCAGATAATACTTGTCATCGGACATTTGTCATTGGTCATTGGAGCAAGAATTTTTACAAGCTGACCTTTAATATTATAAATTTTTATTTGTGTGTTTTGGTGTGATTTCGTGGCTAAATTAAAAGAAATCGTGGTTGAAATGTGAAACGGATTGGGATAATTCTGATAGAGTAAACAACTTGTATGAATAATTGGTGTATCCTCTATTCCCTGTTGACTCTGGTCAAAGTAATATGCGCCGATGTCTGCTCTTGTGCTATCTGGGTCAAGAGGTGAATTAGGGTCGCCGGCATCAATGCAGGGTGACTTTGTAGAATCTGGAATTGGAAAGTTAGCCCAGGTTAAATGAAAGTCGCCATTTTGTGGATCTGCAAATAATGGGTCTTCGTCTATATTACCTTCTAACCAATATACTGTTCCATTGTTATTTGTTACAATACCAGCAGAATCTCCCTGTACATCTGAATAAGAGATTGTAATAGAATTTGGATAATAAGGATATTGGGAATAAAAATATATCTCTTGTGGAGTATCATTCCAGAGGATGCAGTTTACTAAACTCGGCCCGGAGTCCCAGTAACAAAAAATCCCTCCACCATAGTCCGCAGTATTTTCACTAATTGTAACATTCGTTAAAGTCGGGCTGGAATACAAACCACAGCAAATCCCTCCACCACCATAAACACCATCCGCAGTATTTCCAATGATGGTGACATTATTTAGGATTGGATTTGAATGCTGACAACAGCCTATTCCTCCACCATGATCAGCAGAATTATCCGTTATTGTAACATTTTCTAAACTCGGACTGGAATGATAACAGTAAATCCCACCACTACCATAGGAGGCAGTATTTTCACTAAGAGTAACATTTATTAATATCGGGTTAGAATAAAGACAGTAAATCCCACCACTACTTCCTCCAGTATTTTCAATGATGGTAACACTAGCTAAACTCGGGCTGGAATAACAACACTGAATCCCACCAGCAGAATGTCCACTACCTTTTTGAATAGTCATATCTCCTATAGAAAAATAATTGTCACTATAACAGCATAAAATACTACGCAACTCTTCCCCATCCAAAATAGTAGAAGATTCATCCTCTCCCTGTAGTGAAACATAACTTCTACAATTTAATGGAAATATTTCTCCTGTCTGAGATAGAGAGTAAGTCCCATTTGCTAAATGGATTGTATGAGGATTCGTACTATCTGCAATAATCTTTGTTAATGCCCAGGAAATTGTAAGCAAGGGGTCTTCTGGGATTAAACCACTATTATCATTAGAACCAGTAGGACTGACATACAAATCCTGATTGAACTGCTCTATTTTACTATGAAGAATATCAAAGGCAAAATTATCAATAGGGTAAGCAAAATAATCATCAGGTTGTATCACTGTAAAAGTATCAACAATTACATTTATAATAGGACAAAGATTAGCATATAAATCATTTCCTAATCCAGCGTAATTGAGAAATATATTAGAACGATTGTCATCACTAAAACTTGGAGTTGAATAATCCTGACAGCAAATTCCGCCGCCATTATACGCAGTATTTCCATAGATGGTAACATTTTCTAAACTCGGATTGGAGCCTTCATAACAGTAAATTCCACCTCCACTTTGAGAAGCGTTATTATCACAGATAGTAACATTATATAAACTTGGACTCGAACCATAACAGCACATTCCTCCTCCATCCCTATAAGCATTATTCCCACTGATGATAACATTCTCCAAGCTCGGTATGCAGTTACATTTACCGATCAAAATCCCTCCCCCGCTATCCTCAGCAATGTTATCACTGATGATAACATCGGTTATACTTGGCGATGAATAATAGGAGCATAAAATCCCACCACCATAAGTTGCAGTATTTTTGGTGATTGTAACATTTTCTAAACTCGGACTGGAGTGCCAACAGAAAATCCCACCACCACCAGAATCATCATAATAAGCAGAATTATCTGTTATTGTAAGGTTTACCAAACTCGGACTGGAATAAGAACAGTAAATCCCTCCACCAGAACCAGCATAGCCATTCTGAATTGTCATATCTTCAATTGATAAATGATTATCATTATAACAATATAAAATACCACTGAAATTTTCACCATCTAAAATAGTAAATTCTTCATTATCCCCTTTTAACGATACATAACTTCTACAATTTAATGGAAATATCTCTCCTGTTTGAGATGGAGAATATATTCCGTTTGATAGATGTATTGTATGAGGATTTTCATTATCAGCAATAATCTTTGCAAGTGCATAAGAAATTGTAAGCAAAGGATCATCTGGAGTTAAACCACTATTATCATCAGAACCATCAGGATTAACATATAAGTCATGATTAACTTGTTCTATTTTAGAATGTAGAATATCAAAAGTGAAATTATTAATAGGATAAGCGAAATAATTATCTGGTCGAAATACAGTAAAAGTGTCAACAATAACCTTTAAAGTTTCATTAGAATATAAATCATTCCCCTGTCTAGCAGCGAAGTTAAGGAAGATATTACAACGACTTACAGCATTAAAACTCAGACTGGAATTATCACAGTAAATCCCACCACCATCATAAGAAGCAGAATTACCTGTTATAGTTACATTTACCAAACTTTGACTGGAATTATTATCACAACAAATCCCACCACCATAATCAGCAAAGTTACCTGTTATTGTAACATTCTCTAAACTCGGACTGGAATAAGAACAGTAAATCCCACCACCCTCACTATAAGTGCTAATAGCAGAATTACCTGTTATTGTAACATTCTCTAAACTCGGACTAGAATAATAAAAACAGCAAATCCCACCACCAAGAGAAGCACAGCCATTGGTAATTGTAAAACCAGTTAAAATTGCAGTAAAGTCTTCACCATTCTCAAAAGTAACAACACTTCCATTCTGGTCTCCATCAATTATTGTTTGTGAAACATAAGTTGTATCTCCTGTTGTTAAGAATAATGAAGCAACAGTTATACATTTACCGTTAAAATTGATATTTTCTACATACGTACCTGGTTGAACCAGAACCGTATCTCCATTGGTTGCAGCATTTATCCCTGCCTGAATAGTTGGCTGGTCATCAGGGACATTGATAATGTCTGCTATTGCAAAACCGTTAAAAAGTAGGATAGTTGCAATAAGTAATAAACCGAATAATATTATTCCTTTTCTCATTTTTCTTACCTAAACTTTCTTATCATTCGACTGGTAGAAACCAGTCAGTTAGCCCTTTATTCAACCTTTGCGAAAGTTCCAAACTTTCGCAAAGTTACCTCAAAAGCAAACATTTCTTTGAATCTGTTACTTTATTACCAACTTTTAACTGATAGAAATAAATTCCTGAACTGACTGTTCTTCCATTATTATCTTTCCCATTCCAGACGACTTCGTTAATTTTTTCCCGATTATAATCTGGATGAATTTCAAATTGTTTCACTTTCTGACCTTTAATATTATAGATTGTTATCTTTGTGTCCTTAGTGTTCTTTGTGGTAAAAAAAGAAAACATTGTGGAAGCACTAAATGGGTTTGGATAATTTTGGAGTAATGAAAAAGAGGTTTGTTCAACCTCCTGCTCTTCAACACCTGTTGGCTCATACGAATATAATTTCGCAGAGCCACAAACATTTTGAAGATTATTTAGACGACGATTATTCGCGAATATGCAATACCAATCATAGTCAGCAGGAATATCAAAATTTACAAAACCTTGTTCAGATGCAGGAAGAAGATTAAAACATTCAAACGGCATATCAACCAAATACCATATAAAGTTCAGCTCATCAGTCATAAAATAATCAATAATGCCATTATCTTCTCTTTTACAAAGTTGTGAAAAATCATCAACATCATCCATTAAGATCCTGCCGCTAACTATCTGTGATGGCATTGTAAAATCTATTTCCAAACGATAATCATTAATAGTATCTTCAGGAGGGTCAATACTTATCCAATCTAATGATGGCATGGTTCCAGATACTGATAAGGAAAAGGTATAATCTTCCCCATTTACAGTATTATCAACCAATGATACAACCTCACCAGGAGCTGAAGGATAGCTGCCTATATCAGTATCTATCCTAGCATAATAATGTCTTCCTTCTCCGACAGTAAAGCAGAATTTTCCTTCATTATCCGTGAGGTCATAATTATCAACATAAATACTGGTTCCGACTTGAACTGCCAGTAGAATTTCTGCACCATCAATTGGATTTCCTT
>JAGMCF010000279.1 GCA_023129415.1 Candidatus Cloacimonadota bacterium | reverse complement strand
AGAAGAATCTGGTGGATTAGAAGGTACAGTTACCTTTGTCACTACTGGCGATCCTATCGATAGTGTAAAAGTTTCTTGTGGAAACTTCGTTGCATATACTGATTTTAATGGCTTCTATCAATTTGTCCCCGCACCTCCAATAGGTACATATAATGTAAAATTTGAAAAGACAGGGTTCGTTACTGCTTGGGCAGATAGTGTTACACTTGGATATTGGGTTACTATTCTTGATATGGAATTGTATTTTGATGGACCAGCACCAAGAGATTTAGTTGCAGAAGGTTTACATCTATGTATAGACCTTACCTGGCGTGCACCGGAGTTAGGCGGTGTAACCCAGGTAGAATATGTCCTTGATGATGGCTCCTATGAAAATGGCTGGACAGGTAATCCTGGGTATGAACTATGGTTTGGAAATCTGTTCCCGGTTGATGATACAGGCGAACTTATTAGCTTTGACCTTTATACTGAATTTAATGCAGCAGCAGGTTCGGATCTTCTTGAGATCGATATATTTGATGCAGCTCATAATCTTGTTGGTTCAAGTGAATCATTTGTTCCAATTCCAGATACCTGGACAACTATTTCCTGTCCTAATGTTCCATTTGATGGAGAGTTCTATGCAATGATCCATTACAATTATGAATCAGCACAATCTCATTGGATGGGCTTTGATGAGAATGGTCCGAATGCAAATGCTGGTTTAGACTGGTACACTGATGGGACAACCTGGGCACTTCTGCATGTAATTGCAGGTGCTGATCCTGGTGTATTTATGCTTCGTGCAACTGCAATGGTGCAAGGTGAATTGACAGAAATTACAGTTGGTGATGTAAACTATAATCAAAGTGCATTACCAGAGGATGAAATTACTTCAATTCGCAATAGTGTCACAATGAACAATTTCAACAATCCTCAATATATCATACCAAATAATGAACTTGATTCATATGAAGTTACAATATTAAATCGTGATCTTGTTCTTGAAGGATATAATGTATATAGAGAAGATCTTGTCCCAGATACCCTTGACTATATACCTATTGAAGAACCTCGCTATTATAGAGATGAGATTGTAGCAGTAAATGTGGAATATACATATTGGGTAACAGCAGTATATACAGTTGGTGAATCAGGAGAATCTAATCATGCTTCTGCAATACCAATTATTCTAGGTATAGAAGATTTTGAAGCTGATGATGGTGGATTTGTTGGAACAGGAGAATGGCAATGGGGTATCCCAACATCTGGTCCTGGAAATGCACATTCTGGTGTAAAGCTTTGGGCAACCAATCTAAGTGGTAATTATATGAATAATGCTAATTATACATTAGATAGTCCAGAGACTGAGATTGTTGATCCAATATTTGCTTTCTGGCATTATTATGATATTGAGTCCTATTATGATGGTGGAAATATAAAGATTTCCACTGATGGAGGTGCAACCTGGACACTTATATATCCAGAAGGTGGATATCCAGAAGATGCAGCCTCTTCTGCAAATGCTGGAATTCCAGGTGAACCTTGCTACTCCGGCAATTCTGGTGGCTGGGTTTTAGCTGTATTTGATGTATCTGCTTATGTTGGTGAAATAGTGTATTTCAGATGGCACTTTGGTTCAGATAGCTCTGTCCAATATCCCGGCTGGTATATAGATGATGTACGGATTGGTTTCGGTATTGAACCAGAATACGGTGCATTGCAAGGAACTGTAACAGATCCAGATGGAATCCCAATTGAAGATGCTCAAATTACCGTAATGGGAGAATTGCATCCATTTGGAAGATACACTGTTGAAACAGATCCGTTTGGCTATTATGAAATTGACCCGATTATTGCTCAATTCTATGACTTTACTTGTGAATGCTTTCCTTATTATACCGTTGAGGATACCTTTACTGTTTTTCCAGATTCAACTCTTGTATATGATGTTGTAATGGGAATACCTGAAATTGTTGTTACTCCTCCTTCTGTAACAATAACTCTTAATCCAGATACTCAAGGTGAAGAAATCCTTACTGTAAGCAATCCTGGTACTGCTCCATTAGATTGGCATGCTTCTATAGTGGTTTATGGTACTGCCCGTATTCAAATGCCTACAACAACAATTGAGATTGAGCCTTACAAACCTGTATACAGTAAGCAGGAATTTGCTTCCTTATCAGAATTGGTAACAAGTGTTGGCTTTACCTCACCCTACCAGCGTGACTTTGGTGATATAGTAGAGCAGTGGTCCTCTCCAGATAATAGCCCAATGGGTCTTGATTGGGATCCTGATGACGACTTTATCTGGCATACATCAGAAAATGCACCTGGTAATTGCCTATACAAGATTGATATTGAAACACATGCTATAATTGCCTCTTATCCAACTCCGAATCCATTCGGTATGTCAGAACCTAATCTTAATGGCATCTGCGTTGTAGGTGATTACCTCTATCTAACAGATTATCAGGGTGATTTAACAGTTGTTGATGACTATATTCAGCAGGTAGATAAGTATGACTTTACTGTAATTGATACCTGGGAAGTTGACCCAACAATAGATCAGATTTTGGGAATTACTTATAGAGATCCATATTTCTATATTGTATGTAATACAGCTTCTCTTATCTATGAAGTAGATCTACAGCCTGGTGGCACATTTGATATCATAAGCACTATTCCATCTCCAACCGGTGGAGCTCTGACTGGCATTCACTATCTGCCGTATACTGTAGAAGGTCCTACATTCTGGATGACCTCACTTGCAGCTAATTTAATAACCAAAACAGATGAAGATTTCAATGTTATTGCTTCTGCAGGTGGACCTGTTGGAGAGAGTATATTTGGTATTACATGGCCTGGTGAAGGTGAGAACTTCTGGTTGGACGGTTTCTCAAATGCTATGATGTATATTATTGATGGTGATATCGATGCAAGTGTGATCTCATGGATATGGATTGAGCCAACCTCTGGCACAGTCCCAGCTGGTAGCGATTCATTAGTTACAGTATTTTTTGATGCTATAGATCAGTTACCTGGCACAATCTTAACTGCTGATATTCATTTCTTCTCTAATGCTCCTGTGGATGATCCAATTATTCCTGCAACTCTTGAAGTTTATTCTGCAACCGGTGATCTGGATGGGACAGTAACAGATGCAGGAACAGGTGCTCCTATGGACAGTGTTTTTGTAACAGCCCTGGGTGCTAAATACACTACTTACACTGATACAACTGGATATTATCTATTTGAAGCGATACCTACAGGTATGTATAATCTTACTTTTGAGTATGAGTTTTGTAATATTGGATTTGTAGATAGTGTTGAAATCTTTGAGAATCAAACCACAACAGTGAATTACGCAATGACAGCTCCTGAACTAATATTTACTCCAAATAGCTTTGAATTCGAGATACGTATTGGAGAATTTGATACTGATACTTTAGCTGTTGAAAATGTTGGAACAGGTCCTGTTGATTTCTCAATAGATATACATTACATTACCAAGAATCGTCAAGACAGCATCTTATGTGTAGATAGAGATGGAAGTTCATCAGCAGCTGGTTATACGGATGATTGGCCCTACTTTGAGGCAGCTCTTATTGCAGCAGGATATACCGATTATACACACTATGATGTAGTTGATCTTACTCAAGATGGACCAGACTTAGCTACAATGCAGGCTTATGAAGTAATCATTTGGTTCAGCGGAGAAGCCTGGGGTTATTATGGTCATGACTGTATGACAGATAATGATGAGATAAACCTTGGAATATATCTTGAAGGTGGTGGCTCATTATTCCTTTCTGCTCATGACTATCTATGGGCTTCCTATCCATCAGCAGGACCTTTCTCTGCAGGACAATTCCCATACGATTATCTTGGAATGAGAAGTGTAGTTCAAGATAATTGGTTGATTTCACTACCAAACACTGGTACTGTGGAAGGAGTAGCAGGTTCTCTTGCAGAAGGATATGTCTTTGATGTTCACGACATCTATACTACTGATAAAGAAGGTCTATGGATTGACTGGTTTACTGACCATGTTGGAGTAGATTTATTCAATGTAACAAGTCCAGCTCCTGAGGGTATCTGTGCTAACCAGTATGATGATGATGAAGGCATGTTTAGAACTGTATTTACCACAGCTTCATTTGCAGCAATTATCGATCCTTCTATTCAATCAACTCTTATTAATGCTATAATAGTATTTCTCACATCTGGAATGCCTCATTGGTTGACAGTAGAGCCAATGTCTGGAACAATTAATTCATTCACTACTACTGAATTGTTAGTAACTGCAAATGCTGAAGAATTAGAGGTGGGTGAATATGATGCAACTATTACTGTTAATACAGAAAATCCTGATATTGGACCGACAATTATTGATGTTCATCTTGAAGTGACCATAGAATCAGTTGAGGAAATTCATATACTATCCACAAAACTTAATTCCAACTTCCCGAACCCATTCAGTAATTCAACTACTATTTCCTTCAGTCTGAAAGAGAAATCTCATGTGAAATTGTCTGTCTATAACATTAAGGGACAGCTTGTTGCAACATTGATTAATGGTATGATGAATCCTGTAGCAAATCATGAGATTGTCTGGAACGGTATGAATGGAAGAAAACAACTTGCTAATGGAATCTACTTCTACAGATTTGATACTAAAGAGAAGTCATTCATCAAGAAGATGATTCTCCTTCGTTAAAACTACGGAGAACGGGTCCTACTTCGTTAAAGTTTACACTCCGTAGTCCCAATGTTTTGGGACGGAGGAGTGCTTCGGAGGATAAATACCCACACTGTGTGTGGGATAAATTCTGATGAGATAATATATTTGGGTAGGCAAAGGAAGAGGGTTCCTCCTCTTCCCTTGTCTCACCCTTGAATTATTTTTTATGGAAGATAATAAAATAGATTTGAGGATAAGAAAAATATGTTAATTTCTAAGATA
This sequence comes from Candidatus Cloacimonadota bacterium, assembly GCA_023129415.1. Lineage (GTDB taxonomy): Bacteria > Cloacimonadota > Cloacimonadia > JGIOTU-2 > JGIOTU-2 > JAGMCF01. The sequence goes on along the minus strand of JAGMCF010000279.1, from coordinate 3 downwards.
GGT
>JAGMCF010000278.1 GCA_023129415.1 Candidatus Cloacimonadota bacterium | reverse complement strand
GGATATGAAGTTCCAGCCTATATTGATGGAGATTTGATAACACTGTTTACAGAAGAATTTATACCCGATATTGAAATAAAAGAGAAGATTGATTCAATGCAAGCAGAAGCTGAAAAAGGAATGGATGATGTAGTCGGCACTGCAACTATTCATCTTTCTCGTGGTGTTGGGGCTCAAAGTTTGATAGGAAATTTAGTTATGGATGCAATGCTTGAATATACTGATGCTGACTTTGCATTTCTTAATCTTGGAGGAATTAGAGATGACATAAATCAAGGTTCAGTTACTTATCGTGATATATTTGATGTGCTACCGTTTGAAAGCCAAATAATTACTATGGATATTTCTGGAGAACTACTAAAAGAAATTCTTGAAATTAGAGTATCTTATGGTCGTCATGGTTTAAGAATTGCTGGCGGAGAAATCCTCTATAACAAAACCTTACCAAATTTTCAAAGAATTACACAGATTAAAGTAGCTGGAGAAGAATGGAATCCTGACAAAATTTATAAGGTTGCAACAACCGATTTTTTAATGCAGGGAAATGCAGGTTTAACAATTTTGACCGAAGTTCCTGAAGAACAAATTGCTTACAAATACATAATTATGCGTGATGCTATTGCAGATTACTTTAGAAAACATCAATTAATCAGCTCAAAAATTGATAATAGATGGTTAATGGATAACTCTTCTCAACATTCAGAAGTTATTGCAGAATATAATAAAAGAAAAGAGAATTCTTCAAATTAAAAATTATACTACCTTATCTTAGTTTAATCAAACCTACTATTTCTCATTAAAATCATGTAACGCAAGTATCTTAACTTACTTTTTCAATCAAGAAGATTGTGTTACTTTATTTTGGAGGTGTTATGGATATTAAAAAAATCCGATATCAAGGAGATTTGCAGGATACAAAAGACTTATATGAAGTTTATAAAGTAAAACAGATTATTGATTCCCATGAAGAGATATTGAAAGAGCATATTACTTTTCGGGATAAACTTTTAGCCAATTCTGTTCGTTTAACATCTGTAATTTCTCCAAGACTTCATAAGATAATCGAAAAAGTAAAATCCATTTTTAACATAAAAGAAAAAATTGAGTTCTTTTCTTTGAATGATAATAGTTATAACGCTTTTGCTTTTAAACAAAAATCTAATTTAAGTATTGTTTTTACCTCTGCATTACTGGAAAACTTCGCAGATAATGAAATTATATTTGTTTTGGGTCATGAAATAGCTCATATATTGTATGACCATAATAGGCTTTTATACTTATATAATCCAAATAAAAAGAAAGTTACTTTTTTGCCAATTCTCGCAGAAAAGAAATTTCTTACATGGCAGAAAAAAGCTGAGATTAGTTGTGATAGAGCAGGTCTGGTAGCTTGCATGAATTATGAAACTGCTATCCAAAGTCTGCTTAAAATTTCCTATGGGCTAACTGAAAAGAATCTCAATTTCAATCTGCCAGAACTTATGAAGCAATTGGATGACCTTGCCAAATCCGAATACCTTTCACAACTCAGCACTGCAACACATCCCTTATTACCAGTTCGTCTTAAAGCTCTTGAACTATTCAATAATTCAAAACTCTTTTCTAAAAAAGGAAAAATCTCTTCTGAAAATCTCACAAAAGAGGTTGATAAATTAATCGCTCTTACAAAATTTTACCCTCGTAATAAGACCAAAGAGCAAATGATGAAATTCGTTGCTGCTGGGGGTGTGTCTGTCATCGCAATTGATAAAGAAATAAATATAGAAGAGATTAAAAGTCTTGTAAAAATCTTAGCTGATATTTTTACTGATGACCCTGAAAAAGAGATTATTTATAATAAGGAAAAAGTAGAAACTCAACTGAATAAATCTGCAAAATATATTAAAGCAAAAGGAACTGATTATGATAAATTCTGCGTATTACATTTCTTGACAGTTATTGCTCTTTCTGATGGAAAATATACTATAAAAGAGAAGAATATGCTGCTTAAACTCGCAGAATTAATTGGCTTTTCTAAAGATGAGACAATGGATGTGGTGTGGAAAACTTTGCAACAAAATGGAATAAATATTGATGTGCGACTTAATGAAATAGCACAGAATGTAAAAGAACATTATGCTGATTATTTGAAGGAATAAATAAAGAATAAGGAGTTTTGAAATGAGAAAAAATTTAATTATCTTATTCTTATTAATATATTTAACATTTCCAATTTTTGCTCAATCCCAAAATGAAAATGAGAAACTCGATGAGATGACAACTGATGAAAAAATTGATTCAATTTATGTCACCTCAAAAAAGATACTTGAGACAGTAAAAAGCGAACCACTTGCAGATAAAAAATATGGTATAGAGATAAATATTTTCAGATTATTATTTTTTGGAAGTGATACGAATTTATTGAATCATACACTGAGTGGTGGTTTCTCTCTATTTGGTGTAGATAGAAATGCAGAGATAGCTTTTCCAATCTTTTATTCTAATCCTGAGAATAAATGGGGCTTTGACTATTATGATGAAATTAATTATTTACGGCAATTCACACTGGACTGCCATTACAGACGCTTTCTGGGGCACTTCCAAAAAGGTTTTTATATAAGTGGTTTTATCCGATATGCTAATATTCGCGGTTATGAGTATTACTATTGGGATTACTGGGACGATGATGATTCGATAAATTCTAAAATGAGCAGCGAAAACAAACTTGGTATCGGAATAGGCATTGGATATAGAATATTTTCTTATAAAGGCTTTTATTGGGGTACCAGTCTTAATTTGGGTAGATATTTTATTGGAGAGAATGACAAATATATAGGACAATTTTTATGGTATGATAATGATAATGAGGTTATTTTTAATTTTGAATTATTAAAATTTGGTTGGGCATTTTAATCCTGAGGATAATATAAGATGAAAAAACTTTTAATTAGTCTTTATTTACTTGTGGTTATTACATTTTCAATATATGAACAAATAAAAGCAGAAGATGAAAATAATGGCTCACTATCCACTGATAAAAAAATTGATTCTATCTATGTAATACAAAAAGAAATCTATAAGACCATAAAGGATGAACCTTTAGCAGACAAAAAATATGGTATTGAAGTAAATATTTTTAGATTATTGTTTTTTTTTGATAATAATAATATTAATAATCATAGCTTTAGTGGAGGATTTTCTCTTTTTGATATAGATCGCAATGCGGAGATAGTCTTTCCTATCTTTTATCATGAACCTCAATATTCAGATGAAGAATATGAAGAAGATTTTGATATAGTAAGAAAATTTTCTTTAGACTGTCATTATCGTCGTTTTTTGGGAAATACACAAAATGGATTTTATATTAGTGGTTTTATACGCTATGCTAATGTAAAAGGGTGGATAGATGATAATGAAGGTGAAAAACTCCATACAGAAAATAAGTTTGGCATAGGTATCGGTATTGGTCGTCGTATATTTTCATACAAAGGATTTTATTGGGGCACAAGTTTAAATTTAGGAAGATATATCATTGGAAAAAATGATATTTTTGGTGTTGGAATATTGGATGGTTCTTTTGATTCAGAATTGATTATTACTTTTGAGCTATTAAAATTTGGCTGGGCATTCTAAATTTTTTAGACAAATTCTATAAAATATTGAGGTATTAAATGAAAACATTTACTAATATTATTATAATTTTGATGATTATTATTTCAACAAATAATCCTCTTTATGCTCAAAATAAAACTAAAGGTCTTGGATTTGGTGTGAGCCTTGGTAAAGAGTTCTTAGGAGGTACAGAGTTTAACATCTCATTGTTAGATTTTCCCAGTTTTTATGTACCAATCATATTATCATCAACATTTAAACTTGAGCCTGAGATTGGATTTTATTCGTATTCAATGTCTATAGAAGATCCTAATGAAGGTTGGGAAAAAGTAGAATATTATAATATATTTTCCTTGGGATTAGGAATTTTCCCTTTAAAACAATATGATAAAGTAATCATTCACTATGGAGTAAGATTGGGTCTAATTCATTATTCATTAAAAGATTGTTTAGGTGATAAAAAAGTTGAGAAATCCTCTAAAACAGATTATATAATTAGTCCTTCGACAGGTGGTGAATATTTTTTCAATGAACACTTTAGTCTTGGAGGAGAAACTCAGTTGAATATTGTATTTGTTGACCAATATGATGATTATTACTATGATATCGATGTCTCTGAAACAATAATTAAAAGCAAAGTGCTCTTTTTTTTAAGATGGTATTTCTAACTTCTGCAGTTGATAAATAAAAAATTAAATATTTTATTACTAATACATTCGGAAAAATAATATGATAAAAAGCTTTGATGAATTAATGGAAAAGGTGAAGAAACTCCCAGCCAAAAGAGTAGTTATTCCTGGCGCTGATACAAAAACAGCGGTGTATGCAGCCACTTTAGCCAAGATGGAAGGAATTGCTGACTTCCTTTTAATTGGTAATAAAAGTAAAATTCTTTCTCTTATAAAAATGATTGAAGTGACAATGCTTGACGCTTTTGAAATTATAGATGAACCTGATCCAGACAAATGCGTAATAAAAGCAGTAGAGTCCATTCATCAGAAAAAAGCAGATTTAATTTTAAAAGGAAAAATCACAACTTCTCAGCTTATGAAAGGTGTCCTGAATAAAGAAACTGGACTTCAAACTGGAAATATCTTATGTGATGTCTTTATTTTCGAAACAAAAGAAAGACTTACACTGATGACAGATGGTGGAATAATCCTCTATCCAAGTGTAAAAGAAAAAGTTGCTTTAATAAATAATGCGGTTGCCGTAGCACATCATCTTGGAAATCCAGAACCAAAAGTGGCTTTGCTTTGTGCGATCGAAAAACCAAATCCAAAAATGCCACCAACAATGGATGCGGATATTATTTCTCAAATGAGTAAAAATGGTGAGATTACAGGCTGTATTGTAGATGGTCCTTTTGCTCTTGACAATGCCATTTCAAAAGAAGCTGCAAAGATAAAAAACATAGATTCACCTGTCGCAGGAAATGCAGATATCTTAATTATGCCAAACATTGAAGCTGGAAATATTTTTGGAAAGGCTATGACTTACTATGCTCATTTGAGGGTTGCTCATGTTGTAATGGGCGCAAAAGCACCAATATTAATTACTTCCAGAGCTGATGATGCAGAAACTAAACTGCATTCCATTGCTCTTGGAATTATCTGTGCAGATTAAACATTACCCACGATCCCCAATTATCCCCGATTTAATCGAGTAGGGTGGGACACGAAATATGCTAAAAGTTATGCATTTGTAAAATACTAAAAAAACAAGGAAAATATAATTTAGTTTTTCTTTGTGTTCTTCGTGGCTTTTATAAAGAGGTAAAAATGACAAAAATAGGCTTATCTTACGATGACATTTTGCTAATTCCAAATTATTCAGAAGTAGTTTCTCGCATTCATATTGATTTAACAACAAAGATTACTAAAAATTTCAAAATAAAACTACCAATAATTTCTGCAAATATGGATACAATCACAGAATTTGAAATGGCAAATAAACTTTATGAATTTGGTGGATTGGGTATAGTGCATAGATTTTGCTCAATTGAAAAAGAAGTATCAATAATTGAGAAATTACGCAATGCTGGAAATGAAATATGTGCTGGTTCAATCGGGGTTTCCGGTAAATATAAAGAAAGATTAAAAGCCCTTGTTGATGCTGGCACAAATATAATATGCATTGACATAGCACACGGACATCACAAGTTAATGGCGGATACTATAGATTTATGCAAAAAGTATGATGTTGATGTTATCGCTGGTAATATCGCTACCGCTGAAGCAGCAGAATTTTTATGCAAAAATGGAGCCGATGCTATAAAAGTAGGTGTTGGACCGGGTTCTATGTGTACTACAAGAGTTAATACGGGATTTGGTATACCTCAAGTTACTGCAATCAAAGAGACATTTGGTATAACAAAAGAATATGGTATCCCAATTATTGCAGATGGTGGTATAAAAAATTCAGGTGATGTTGCAAAATCATTGGCTATAGGTGCTGATTCTGTTATGATAGGTGAACTTTTCGCTGGATGTAAGGAGACACCAGGAACAATCCATAAAGAAGGTAACTTCCCAGATTACAGACTTTATAAACAATATCGTGGTTCAGCAAGCTTAGAATCAAAAATGGAACGAGGAGAAAAAGAGAGAAATATTGAAGGAATAAGTACAACTGTTGACTACAAAGGTCCTGTAAAATATGTTATAAAAAATATTGAAGATGGGCTTCGCTCTGCCTTTTCTTATGCAGGTGCAAACATAATTGACGAGTTTCACAAAAAGGTAAAATATATTCAAAAGAGATAGATGTTCGAAATTATGAGTTACGAGTTGCGAGTTACAGTTACAAGTTAGAGGTTAGAAGTAATAGGATAAAGCTGGTGACCGCTTCCTTATAAAAGTCCTCTAAAAATATTATTACGCTTTATGTCTTCGTGTCCATTCTCCCCGCCTTCCATTCCGATTCAATCGGGACGGTGGACAGGCGTAGTTCCGATATAATCGGGACGAAGGATGAACATTTATGGTGAAAAATGCATATTAACATTTTAATGGTAGGCAAAAATAAGGACGAGTTTGTTGCTCTAGCAGAAAAAGAATATCTAAAAAGATTACAACCATTTTTATCAGTTAATTTAGTTATAATTCCTTCAAATAAAATAAATTCTAAAGCTGAAGTTGAAAAAGTAAAAAATTTTGAATCAGAAAAAATCCTAAAAAGAATAACTGAAAAATCCTTCTTAATTGCACTTGATGAAAAAGGCAGGCATTATACTTCAATAGAATTTGCTAATCATCTGAATAAACTTTTAGTATCCCAAAATAAACCTCTATGTTTTATCATCGGTGGCACTTATGGGCTAGCCAATGAATTAAAAAAACATTGCGATGAAATAATCTCACTCTCCAAAATGACCTTTACACACCAGATGATTAGAATAATCCTGTTAGAACAAATCTATCGGGCAATGACGATAATTAAAGGAAAGAAGTATCATTATTGAATTGGTTGAATTGGTTGAACCTGGAATATGATAATATGGAGTGCTGAAACGATCCCCGATTTAATCGGGGAGAACTTTCAGCATACAGGTGCATTATGGAATTGGTTAAACTGTCCAGACTTTAGTCCCGATATATCGAGATAAATTGGGAGTTGAATTAGTTAAAATAGTTGAACTGGTTTAATCGATGGCTAGGAGGAAGTGTTTCTTTTATAATAGATGAATATTAAAACATTTCAGATTCGGAAAGTTATAAAAGATGATAAGCCCTGGATTACAAAGTTGCTAAAAGATTACTGGGGTAATCATAAAATCATTACTCGTGGTAGAATTCATTTTGGAAATGAACTTCCAGGATTTATTGCTATACAAGATGGAAAACAAGTTGGACACATAGCCTATCGGTTAGAAGATGATGAGTGTGAAATCATTTCTCTAATTAGCTTAATCAGAGGTATTGGAATTGGTACAAAATTGTTAAATACTGTAAAAAAGGTTGCAGTTTCTTCAAATTGTAAACGTATCTGGCTGATAACAACTAATGACAACACACCAGCCTTAAGTTTTTATCAAACACGAGGTTATTCTATAGTAGCTGTGTATCCTAATGCAATTGAGCAATACCGCAAGTTGAAACCAGAAATACCTTTATATGGTTTAGATAGCATTCCAATTCGGGATGAAATCGAACTTGAGATACTTTTATCAAAAAACGCTTTAAAAATCAATTATAATGAATAGCCTTGCGATCCCGATATATCGGGACGCAATGGCTAGATACCCTGACTGATTAACCATTCCGAAGGTCTACGACCATTCGGAAGGATAGTTAAAATAGGAGCAAAAAAAATGACTGCAAAAAATAAAAAACGCAAATCATGGCAGGAAAAACTGGCTGATAGTAAAGACCTGCCCAAAGTAATGCCTATCACTGAAAAGATGAGTAAAAGATGGGGAACTGGTACGGTAGTAATTCCAGCACCAATAGAAGTAGATGAGATTATGAAAAAAGTGCCAAAGGGCAAACTCACTACTGTTAATCAAATTCGGAATGTGCTTGCCAAAAGGCATGGTGCATCAATTGGTTGTCCGATGACAACCGGGATCTTCGCATGGATTTTTGCTCACGCATCAGAAGAAGCAAAAGCAGAAGGAAAGAAAAATACTACTCCTTACTGGAGAACCTTAAAGACTAAGGGTGAACTCAATCCAAAATATCCTGGAGGGATTGAAGCACAATCTGCACATCTAAAAGAAGAAGGACATATTATTGAACCAGCAAAAGGTAAGAAACCACCAAAAGTTAAAGACTTTGGAAAATATTTAGTAAAAATATGAAAAATAAAATTAATGAAAAAACTATTCTAAAGCTAATTTCAGCCGCAAAAGAAGCATCACAAAACTCCTATTCGCCATATTCCAATTATAAAGTTGGTGCAGCACTACT
>JAGMCF010000277.1 GCA_023129415.1 Candidatus Cloacimonadota bacterium | reverse complement strand
TTTTTTAAATTTTATTTGGTTTATTTAAATATAATTTTAGAATATTATCTTTGCGAAAGTTCAAAACTTTCGCAAAGTTTATGAATAGTAAATATACCTTGACTTTATCAATCTATTTTAAAAATATGTAATCAAATTAAATAGTTAATTTTCAATAAAACTCAGGCTGGTTCAAGTTTATAACTTGAACCATAAATTTTGAATAAAGGTAAAGAAATTAATTAGTGGTAAAACAAATGGTTTACTCCATTAGTCCCATTTAGAGAAAAAGTCCCTAACGGGAATAGAAAAAAATTATTTATCAAGTTACCCTGGTAATATAAAAAGTTATCTAACGGGGTGAACCAGCACGGTTCTTCCTTTGGTTGTCATTTTTGATAATAAAAAACCCAGACGATATTGCCTGGGTTAAATAGTTGTTATGCAATACTTGACTGGAAGAATTGAAAATAATCTTTTTAATAAAAAATGTTTTGTTTATGGGTGATATACTGAATCATTCAGTTCAATATATGTTAGACTTTTAATTCAGGTTAGTACCATGAATATGGATACAAATACGAGAAAAAAAATAGCAGTAATTCACCAGTACGCTGTTGCAACATTTAGTGAAGGAGATTGGTATAATTTAGGTCAATTGACAGGTTCTCTTGAAATTATACAATCACACCAAAGATTACTTAGATCAATGAGTTTCGGTGATGATGATTATGAATTTTGTGTTGCAGAAGTTATTAACCAAATTTGTGAACTAAATCCTGAAAATATTGATATAATAATTGATTTTTATGATATTGATCTTTGGTTTGAACAAAAAGACCCACAGAAATATCATCGAATTTTTTCAAAACAATCAAACATAGATCCATCATTTTGGAAGAAGGGCTATCTTAAAGCATTCATAAGCCATCTTGATTCAAATAAAAAAAGAGTTGGTATGCTAAAGCAACACATGGAAACATGGGGTATTTCATGCTTTGTGGCGCATCAAGATATTGAACCAACTAAAGAGTGGATGGAAGAAATAGAAACCGGGTTATCTTCTATGGATTTACTTATAGCCATTGTTGAACCAAAATTTAAGGAATCAAATTGGACGGATCAAGAAGTCGGATACGCATTAGGTAAACAAGTTGTAATTCTTCCAATACGAGTAGGCGCTGATCCATATGGTTTTATGGGTAAATTTCAAGGAATTCAAGCCAAAGGCAAAATGCCAGGTGAAATTTCAAAAGAAATAATACAGGTTTTGGTTAAAAAGCCAACTTTACGGGAAAAACTAATAAGTGCTTTTGGTGTTTGTTTTAATGAAATACCATCAGAGAAGAAAATTGAAAGATTGACTGAATTAAATGAGTGGAATATTTTAACTGATTCCCAAATGAAAAATCTTTTGGAAATCAGCAAATTAAATAATATTGAAAAGGAATCATTGAAGGAACTTGTATCAAAATATAATGCATACGAAGAAAAAATAATTACTCCTTCATTTGATAGTGACATACCATTTTAATGTCTAACCATATAAGCAGTTCGTATGTTGCAAAGCCAACATATCATGCCAAAGGCAGATCCTTCGGAAACCATAAAGTTTAGAATCTATCTTGAATCGATTCGTAACGAATCCCCGATTAAATCTGGGACGAGTCGATGATAAATTAAAGTATGTTCTGTTTCGAGCCATTGTCCCTTATCGGCATAAGGTTTCAGCCAAAGGCTGATGAGTCTCTGGCTCACTGCACTAATCAATGATAACCTATCTATCTACATTAGTGCCAAATGTCCCCATAGATGGTTTAAATTAGTTTCGAAAGAAGAGAAAACAAACAAAAAGTTTTCCCTTCCTTCGAGTTCCTTTGGTAAACAAAAAAATATTTTACTTACTTTTATTGTCAACATTATTTTTCATCCTCTGGATGCAAATCATAATAAAGTTTGATATATTCCCTTACTAATTTCATTGTTTTTCTTACTATATCTTTTATTTCAGTCTCGCTTAATCCTTTCTTGATAAGCTTTTTTATTTGGTCGTATTGTTTTATATATCGATCAACTGCATCTTGACTGTGTTTTGTTTTCAATACAATATCAGGAGGAGATATTCCTTGTTCATAAAGCGAAATTATTATTTCCTTGTGTGTTGGCAAACTTCCCTGATCTAAAACATAACCTTTTAGCGGTAATATCTTACCGGTCTTCTTGCGATATTCATCCAGATACTTCCTGATCGTCGTTAAACTGCGATTCATCAAAACACTTAATTCTGCTCCATTCAACAAACCACCTTGTTCCTTTGCTGATTCTAATAAACGAACCATGGTTGCTATATCGCGTGACTGACGATGCTTGTAATTACTATTTTTATCACCTTTCTTATAATAAATCCTGCGTTCTATGTCGGCTTCTGTTATCAAGGGAAGAATCACAGTTATACTGGCATAATCTTCTGCCCTCTTGCCATAACTCTGGCGCTGTCCGTCATCTTTCGTAGTGCGAAATACTATCTTACCAAAACCTACTTCTGAGGAAGAAGGATGAAATTCTCTGTGTAAAAATTCTATATCTTCAGCCAACATACTGAGGATTTTTCTGGAACCTAATACTTTATATTCCGTTTCTAGAAGATAAATCAATGCATTGCGGAAATTACGTTTATTGATGCTTTCGTATCGATCCCGGTAATTGTTCAGGCTCACTTGCTGCCTCCTATCGTAACTCCCACTCTCAACCCATCGTCTGTTATCGTTTTTTTTTGACCATTCCTATATTGGGATTGCTCAAGTAAAATAGATAGATTACCCTTCTTTACCGGATCTGATCGAGACTCCAATAATATCTGAATATATTGTTTTATTAGATATGCTGATAATCCTGTTACAGAAGAAAGTTCTGATAATTCTTTTATCTGGTAGTGTCGTGCCATTAATACCTTACTGAAGCCTTCAAGATAACGCTTTATTGAACCTATACTGTGTCTCATCTTTCTCTTAATCTCCGTATAAGTGTAACCTTCAAGATAAAGTTCTATTATCTTCGCTTTATGGGTCTGACCGCGTCCTATATTATGTAATACTCCGCGGGTTATCACCTGGATTCCTAGTTCTCGTATTGATTGGATATCTCGCTTGATTGTTCGTTTACTGCATTTCATATAATAACTTAAATCTTCTTGTGTTAAAACCCCTCCTTGCTCTATTGCTTCTTCTGTTATGCGTTGAATTATTACCTGTCGTAATCCTGCTCTTCCAAAATGCTTTAAAGTTGATAAATCTTCCAAACCGTTGTTGAGGGTGAGAACCACTTTCTTCTTACTCATCTTTTCTACAGGTTTACCACTCTTTTCGTCTATACCTACTACAATAGCAACAATTTGTCCTTCTCGCAACTCCTTACTAAGCAGAAGACTTGTCTTGGCTAATATTAAAATCTGTTCACTCAATTTGGGGGAGAGCTCGTAAGAGTGCATCAACTCATATAAAAACTCTCCTTCATAACTTTTAAGTTCCGTTCTGCTTAACGGATTATCTGTCTCTCTCATTA
>JAGMCF010000276.1 GCA_023129415.1 Candidatus Cloacimonadota bacterium | reverse complement strand
TAATAAAATTTCAAATATCAAATGATAAAAAATAAAAGGGTTTATCCTTCAAGGGACCGCATTTGGCATTATTGAATATTTGGGCTTTGTCATTTTATTTGACATTAGAAATTTGGATTTAGACATTATTAACTTTACTAATTACCCCTCCACCAATAACATAACCCTCATCATAAAAAACTACTGATTGCCCTGGGGTTATACTTAACTGAGGTTTACCAAAAACAACCTTAATCTCTTTCCCTTTGGGAATTATCTTGCAGGAACTTTCTTCAGTCTGGTAACGAATTTTTGCATCTGCTGTAATTGTTCTATCCAATTTATTAAAATATATCCAATTACAATTGTCAGCATACAATTCTGAACTATATAAACTTTCTTTTGGTCCTACAACAATCTCATTTATTTTACTTCTTATTTCCACAACATAAAGAGGATGCGATGAAGTTAGTCCCAATCCTTTTCGTTGTCCAATTGTATAAAATGGATAGCCTTTGTGAACACCGATTATCTCACCCTTCAAATTAAGAATATTCCCAGGAAATATCTGATTGGGATATCTCTTTTGTAAAAATGATTTATAATCATCATCTGGCACAAAACAGATTTCCTGGCTTTCTGATTTATTCTCAACTGGTAACTTATATGCTTTAATTTTCTTTAATATTTCATTTTTAGTATATTTTGATAAAGGAAAAATAGTATGTGAAAGTTGAAACTGATTTAACATCCATAAAAAATATGACTGATCCTTGGTCTTATCACTCCCTTTCTTAAGATAATACCTATTTTGTTTTTGATTATACTCAATTTTTGCGTAATGTCCTGTTGCAAGATGTGTTGCTCCCAATTCTAAAACTCTGTCCAACAATAAACCCCATTTAATTCTCTTGTTACATAAAACACAAGGATTTGGCGTCTTGCCATTAAGATAATTTTTGCAAAAATCTTCAATAACAATTTTTGCAAACTGATTTTCAGCGCTGATAAAGATATGTGGAATTTTTAATGCATCACAAATCTGCTTAACTTCTGAGAAGGCATCTTCTTTAATTTGAAGATTATTTTCTTTAGCAAGATGGTGGTGACAATACATCTGTAATGTTATACCAAAAATGTCATAACCCTGTTCTTTTAATGTAATTGCAGCAAAGGTGCTATCAACACCTCCACTCATTGCTATTGCTATTTTCTTTTTCATCTGAAAATCCTTTTTTAGCCACGAACAACACGAACTGACACGAACAAAATCTTATTCATAAAATTGAACCTTTTTCAGTTTTAAATAATTTTCATGATCCTTTGTGACAGCCTGCTGGCATGTATGTTTCATATATTTATTAAGATTAATTCTAATAATTTCGTCAAGTTTAAACCTATTTTAACCACAAAGGCACTAAGACACAAAAAAATATTTATAAAATTATGAAAAAAAATAGTTTCTTTCTGTAATTACTATGGTTTTTCTGAACTCCCCCAATTAAAAGATTGACAAAAAATAATCTAAACAAAAAGTTTTATTTATGATTGTCTCTGAAGAGTTCAAAGAATGAAACGGTGATGTTGTAGAGTTATTGAGTAAATCCCCACTTCTCCGTCCATACTCCGTAGGAGGTAAAGGATGAAAAGAGGGATAAATAAAAACGGTTCACTTAATAGAAAATTTTGTGAACCAAAAAATGGGAGATAAAGATGATAAAAAGAATTATTACCTTATGTGGTTTATTAATGGTTTTTTTCTCAGCATTATTTTCTCAAAATGCTCCTGATACTTTATGGACAAAGACCTTTGGTGGAAGTGATTATGACGAAGCCTATTCAGTGCAACAAACAACAGATCTTGGATATATCTTTGCAGGTTATACCTATTCTTACGGAACGGGAAGTAACGATGTTTATTTAATTAAAACAAATGAAAATGGAGATTCTTTATGGACGAAGACTTTTGGTGGAAGTGGAAATGATAAAAGCTATTCAGTGCAACAAACAAGTGATGGAGGATATATAGTTACTGGTTATACATCTTCTTATGGTGCAGGACAATATGATGTTTATTTAATTAAAACAAATGAAAATGGGGATACCTTATGGACAAAAAGTTTTGGAGGAACTGCAACAGATCGTGCTTTTTCAGTTCAACAGACAACTGATGATGGTTTTATCATTGTAGGGGACACAGAATCTTCTGGAGCAGGACAATATGATGTCTGGTTAATTAAGACAGATGTTAATGGAGATTCTTTATGGACAAAAACTTTTGGCGGAAGTAATTATGATTTTGCTCGCTCAGTAAAGCAAACAACTGATGGTGGATATATCATTGTAGGTTATACTGATCTTTATGGAACTGGAGAAAATTATATCTTGTTGATTAAAACGGATATGAATGGTAATACCTTATGGACAAAAACATTTGGTGGATTTAACAATGATTATCGTGGCTACTCAGTACAACAAACAATTGATGGTGGATATATTGTTGCAGGATATAGTTGCTTTATAGCAGGATTTCCTAATGTATATTTAATCAAGACAGATGGGAATGGAAATGAAGAATGGCATAAATGGTTTGGAGGATATTTTACTGATAAAGGCTATTCTGTTCAACAGACATCAGATGGTGGATATATAATAACGGGAAATACTTATGATGTTATAAACGAAGATGTATATTTAATAAAAACAGATGAAAATGGAGATACATTATGGACAAAGACTCTTGGTGGAGTTGAAGGCAATGATTGTGGAACTTCTGTTCAGCAAACAACAGATGGAGGATATATTTTAGTAGGAAATACATGGTCTTACGGAATTGGATTTCACAACATTTGGCTGATTAAAATAGATACAGCTATAACTGGTATTGACTATCAGGTTTTATTAAAACTAAAATCTCTAAATTTAGGCAACTATCCCAATCCATTCAATTCAGAAACCAAAATCCAATACTCACTTCCATATAAAAGCAATGTTGAGTTAAAAATCTATAATATAAAAGGGCAGTTAGTAAAGAAATTCTTAATAGACAATAATCAATCATCAATTGTATGGAACGGAAAAAATGAGAATGGCAAACAACTTTCTACTGGAATCTATCTATATAAATTAAGTATTGGGAATAATAAATCTATCATAAAAAAGATGGTTCTACTACGCTAAAGCTTCGTAGAATAAATCCTCCTTCGTTAATCCAGATATATCGGGACGTAGAATAAATTCTAATGAGATAAAGGATCAAGACTAAATAATAGGATGAATTTAAGTTAGGTATAAAAAGATGAGAACTCATAAGTTTATGGATTCTCCTCTTTTTTCAAAGTAAAAAAACTTTTTATAATTAAGCGATAATATATAAATTTCAAATAAATTCATATCATCCTTGACATAAAAATAAACTCAAAAAATATCTGAAACCAAAATTGCTTAAGGAGTATAATTTATGATTAGCAAAAGAATTATCACTAAAATTTTATTAGTTGCATTTCTAACTACTTTTATATTTGCATGCAGGTGCAGTTTCCTTTCAAAAATCGGGAAAAAAGCTGACACATCACCTGTTCTGGTTGAATGGGATGGAGGAAATATCACAGAAAATAATTTTGAAAAACGACTTGAATCAATACCTGAATTCTATCGTCCAAAAGAAGGATACACTTTAGAACAAAAACAAAAAATGTTAAACGATTATGCTATTGAAGAAATATTCTACATCGAAGCAAAAGAAAAGGGGTTTGATAAAAGCCAGAATGTTATAGACTATTATAACAAATACTCAACACGCACAATTCTAAATCAATATAATAAGAAGAAAATAACTGATAAAATCAACCTTACAGAATCTAATCTTAAAAATTTTTATGAGGAAAATAAAGATAAATTTTTCACACAAAAACCAACTGCAACAATTTTGCATATTCAGACCTCAACATTAGATAGTGCCAAACTTGCTCTTTCAGAATTAAATCAAGGTGTTGATTTCACTAAAGTTGTGGAAAATTACTCAACAAATGATTATTCAAAGAAAAAGGGTGGGAAAATACCGAATATTAGAAAAGATGGTTATATATCATCTATTGGAAAATCCCCTGAACTTGATAGTCTGATTTTCTCTGCTGAGTTAAACGAAATATGCGAGCCAATTGAGTTTAAGGATAATTATCATATAATTAAGGTTATAGAACGAGATACAAGTAAATATAAACCGTTTGAAGAAACTAAAAAAGATATTGAAAGAAGATATAACTCTTATAAAGAGAATGAATTAAAAGAAAACTTAATAGAAAAACTTACAAAAAAATATAAAGTCTATCTTGATACATTGGCTATAAAAAATATTGATTTTGCAAGAGCAGATACTTTAGAATCAGAAGCGAATATTATGCTTATAAATTCACCTGTTGAAGAAATATCATTTACTATTGGAGATTTTGCACAAGATTTAAAAGAAATGGCAGAACAACGAAAACAATCCATTGAGAATTACAATGAAAGAAAAATGTATCTTACTGAAAAGTTGAAAAATAATGCTATGCAATATGATGCAATAAAATCAGGTTATGAGAAGGATCCAGAAATAGAGCATGAACTATCTCGACTAAAAATGATTTCAACACTTCGGGAATATTATAAAGCGAATGTCGTTGATAGCACCATTGTTTCTGAAGAAGATATTCGGAAAGTTTATGAAAGAGAAAAAGATAAAAAGTATATGATTCGTCCTTCTTGTAAGATTCAACAATTTGTATTCAATGATAAAGAAACCGCTGATTATGTTCTGTTCAAGGCAAAAAAGGCTGAATCAGATGAAGAACTTAATGAACTTATCAAAGAATATTCAGCCTATAAAACAAAAAATGGAATTTTAGGTCCTGTTTATGAAACAGGAAGTATACCAGGTCATGGTAAAGATACTTTATATGTGACGAAAATCTTTGAAACAAATGTTAGTGAATTTAGTAATGTTTTTCAAAATATGAAAAATGATTATGTGTTCTTCAAAGTTCTCTCATACAAGCCAGTAACTTATACTGAGTTTGAAAAAGTTTCAAATGAAATTAAAAGATCGTTGTTTACAAAGAAGCAAAAGGAAAGATTTGAAAATTTGAAAGAAATAATATCAGCAAAATATAATCTTAAACTTTATCCTGAAAAATTAGAGAAGAAGCTTCCTGTGGATTCCCTTTATAAACTTGCTGAAGAAGCAATGTCACAAAAGCGCTACTCTTCAGCAATTTACCAATATGACCAAATCATAAAATATTATAAAAATGGTAAGGATGATTATAAGGCTACATTTATGCAGGGCTTCATTTACTCTGAAAATCTTAATAATAAGAAAAAAGCAGAAGAGATGTTTGAGAAAGTTCTTACATTCCCTGAAGGTGAGTTGCATGCATCTGCAGAATATATGTTGAAGGCATTAAGAGGTGAAGAAGATATTCTTAAAAAAATAAACAAAACCACTATGGAAGAAAAACAAAAGCCTGGCGAGTAATTTTAGAATAATTTTCCTATTTGTACGGGATTACTACAAAATGTGGTAATCCCGTTTTTCTGTGTTCTATTTAGGGATAGTGATGCCCCCAAAATTATATTTGAGATTTTTGTAGATACTGATAAACAAGAAGCTTACAGGATTATTAAGTATGAAAATTAACTATTCCTCTGGGCTGTCATGGATTCATCCTTCGCAGTAGCAGAGCTAACTGCTACGAAGAACGGACCATTCCATGACAGTTGCATAATCTACAATAAAATTTTTATAGAAAAAAATCTATAATACATTCAAATAATCAAAAATACTTATAACTACAATTATTTTAAAATTTTTGGGGGTATATATGTGTTCTATTTAGAAAAACTTGACATAAATTATATGAAAAGCAATTAAAAAATAAATAAAAAACAAATGGATAAATTATGGCAAAAGTATTACTGAAAAACATTACAAAAGTATATGATAATAATGTTGAAGCAGTTAGAGATGTAAACCTTGTTGCTGAAGACAAAGAATTTGTAGTTTTGGTCGGTCCTTCTGGTTGTGGAAAAACTACAACTCTTAGAATGATAGCAGGATTGGAAGATGTTACAAACGGAAAAATTTATATTGCAAATAGACTTGTAAATAATGTCCTGCCAAAAGATAGAGATATTGCAATGGTTTTCCAGAATTATGCTTTATATCCTCATATGTCAGTTTTTCAAAATATGGCATTTGCATTGAAACTTCGCAAGACCCCCAAAAAAGAGATACATAATAGAGTAAAAATGGCAGCAGGATTGCTTAGTATAGAAGAACTCCTTGATAGAAAACCTAAACAGCTTTCTGGTGGACAGAGACAGAGAGTAGCTCTTGGCAGATCTATTGTGCGCAAACCCAAGGTTTTTCTTTTTGACGAGCCTCTCTCTAACTTAGATGCAAAACTAAGGGTTCAAATGAGAGCAGAAATTATTAAACTGCATAAGAAATTAGAAACTACAATCATATATGTGACACATGACCAGGTTGAAGCTATGACTATGGGTAATAAAATTGTGGTCATGAAAGATGGAATGATTCACCAAATAGATTCACCAATTAATATTTATAATCATCCAAGCAACAAATTCGTTGCAGGATTTATTGGAAGCCCAGCTATTAATTTCTTTGATGGAAAAATTAGGAAAGATGATAGTAAATTATATTTTGATGAAGGAAGCTTCTCTGTCTTAATCCCAGATGAATTTGCAAACTCCCTTGCAAAATATACTGATAATGAAATTACAATTGGTTTTCGACCTGAAGATGTATATCATAAACCATATTCCTCAAATGCAGAAACACCTGCAGGAATAACTGCTTTGGTTGAAGTGGTCGAACCGCTGGGATCTGAATATGTTGTAAGTTTCCTGATTGGAGAGAAACCATTCATTGGTCGTCTTGAACCAAAAGAAGAACCAAAAATGGGAAGCAAAATGGACCTGATAGTTGATATGAAGAAGGTTCACTTTTTTGATCCCAAAACCGAAATTACACTTGTATAAGATAGTCTAAAATTACAAATGTATCCAAAATTAATAGTATATTAAAAATTAAGTCAATTAACTAAAATATAGGTTAAGTATAATTTATGAATAAAACAGAAGTGCCCCATAATTAACAAATAGTCACCAGTAAATGATCTGCAGGATAATACAATTTGAAAAATATGGTGTGTAAAAAAATTTGGAACTTTTATTTAGGTTTTTCTTCCCGATGTATCGGGACGGCAAGACCAGATATATGAAAAAGTGCAATTATTTGTTCTATTATTGAGTTTAAAGAAATATAAACTCTCAAAAAGAACTCTTATAAAATAAAAATCTTTGTGTTCTTTGTGAACTTTGTGGTTAATATTATACATAACTAAAATATAAAGAGGTGATAAAATGAAAAAAACAGCTATATTTATATTACTATTACTACTTTGCTTTTCATTTACATTTGCAACTGATGTGATGAAACCAAGCGGGAATGAAAGAATCCCTGTTGAAAACTATAACAAAGCTAATATGGTTCCAATCTCAAAATATTATTCTCGCAATAATCCCCCTGCTCCGGAATATGAATTTATCAAAGAACCAACCCCAATTATGACTTCTTACTATGATTACATGCCAGGTAGCTACGCAACCCATCCTATTCGAATTCAAACTGAATGGGGTGATGGACATTATGCAACATTCATTGGAAGACCAAGTATGGAAAGTAATCGGAGACAATATTGGGCTTATATGGATTCAGATTGTAATATTGTTGACTGGGGAACAATTTCTACTTATGATTATTGGCAGGGTTATGGAAGTATAGGTATTCATCCAGAAACAGGAAACTGTATAGCAGCCTGGCATGAAGATTTCGGAGATGACCCCAAGGTGCCAATCACATATGATGATTATGACTTAATAGAAATCCCTGGATTCTGGTCAACTCCATTAGTAGTTTATAATGATGGAACTAATGCATATTGCTGGCCCTATGTTTACATCGGTCCTTCTCCTATGGGTGAAGACTATGTAAGAGTTTATCTTTTATCTAATAATAATGCCCATGACCCATTTGGTAATCCCTGCGAAGATGTAAGAATCATGTTTACAGATGTTGAAAATTATAATGGTATGGATCTGTTAGGTCTTTTAGATATTGAAAATTGGAGTGAAGTTACTGTTTTCACAGATTGGCGTGATTATTCCTGCAGACCTTTCCAATCTTTTGCAATTGATTACAATACCCCTGGCAAGCTTGCATTCATAGGTTATGATGCATGGCTTGAGGGAGACTTGGGTGATATGCCAGTTAATGAAGGAATTTTCGTATGGGAAAGTTATGACTATGGAGAAACATGGGACTATGCTAACCTACACACTGATGGCCCAACAGACTATATATACATTGTAGAAAATATTCCGGGATTTACAGATAATCAACAAAATATTCTAGATAGTATTGAGGTAGATGTTGCTGGCTGGCATAATACTGCTCTTTTTGATTCTGAAGGAAATATTCACTGGACATATATGCAGCAATATGGTTTTACTGAAGAAGGTGTCGGATATCATTTCAAGCACTATTTACCACAAGCAGAAGCGGTTTGGGATGGTTCTAATTTTATATTCCATGAAATTCCTGAAATGCCCGGAACAGACCCTCTTTCAGGTCATAGTGTTCCTTGGGAAATTGTGGGTGATGATACCTTGACATATACAACAATTGGTTATTGCCTATATCCTGCTGATGCTAGTATTTTCCATGAAAACACTCAAAAGCAAGCTATTAATCTAGAAAATAATTGGATGTTACAGATGTGGGCAGATGGAACCTATCACCAAATGGCTCTAGATGAAGTACCTGGATATGAAGATTATCTGGAACATCCTATTATCTTTATATCCGTTTCCATGAATAATGGTGAAACATGGTCAGAACCAATTGAACTTACTGATATCAACAGTACTTTATTTGATTTCTCTGAGCAAATTACAGTCTATCCTTATGTCTGTGACCAAATTGTTGATTTGGGAGATGATTGGTATCAGATTTATATATATTATCTGGATGATAATTCTTTTGGTTCTTTTATTCATGGACAAGGACAAAATAATGGTGGACAAATTACATATTGCTCAATTAAAATTCATCCGTATTGGTCTGTCGATCCAGAGAATCCAAATACATCTATAATATCTTTAATAAACTATCCAAATCCATTTTCCACTTATACCAAAATTTCTTTCTCTGCATCTAAAGGGATAAAACACTCTTCCATCAAAATCTACAACACAAAAGGTCAGCTTGTTAGAACACTTGAACCATCTTATGATGAAACACCAAACCAAGGTTATGCAATCTGGGATGGGAAAAATGACAATAATAATGATGTTGCAAATGGTATTTACTTCTATAAACTTGAAACTAATAATGGTTCTGTTACTAATAAAATGCTGTTAACGAAATAAAATATAGTTCAATTACATAAACCTGTTTATCCGTTAGCTCCGAAACCCCGATGTATCCGCCGTTAGAGAAAATTCTCTAACTGGGTATCGGGGATAAATCGGGACTCGCGGATATACAGGCTTTTTTTTATGGTTCTATCTTGTTCTTTTGTCAATTTGATAGAATATTACTTAGGGTCTACTGAAAAACAATTCTTTTTGTAAAAAAGCTTGCTATTAGGGGATTTAAGACAAGAATTTGAAAATTACTTTTTCAATAGACCCTAATTAAATTTTAAAAAGAATATAAAAAATTTTCTGAAAAAAGTAAAATTACTTGACAAAGAAAATCTGAAACTGTTTTTTGTAATTCCTCATAATTCCCTCCTTTATCCCGATAATATCGGGATGGAGCCGCCTCCCCGGCGGCTCCTTTTTATTATATATTATCAATTAATAATTCTTTTTCTGATAGAATTGTTTTGATTCTTAAATCATTTCCATCAGAAGAGAAAATAATTGCACCATCTTCGTCTGTACGAAAGAATCTGATATTATGCTTATGTAATCTATCTAAAGCCTTATCACTTGGCAAGCCATAGCGATTAAATTTTCCAACAGAAATAGCACCGAATTCAGGAGAAGTTAATTCTAAAAATCTATTTGTAGAAGAAGTGTTACTACCATGATGACAAACTTTCAAAACATCAATGTCCAATCCTGCACTATATTTTTCACAAAGCCAGTTTTCAACCTCTTTTTCAGCATCTCCTGTGAGAATAAAAGAAAAATCTTTATATTCACATTTCAGTATTATAGAATAGTTATTGATATTTTTGGTTGAAAATCCCGAAAAGGGAAAAAGTAATTTTATCTTCATCAGTGAGAATTCATCAAAAACGAGAGATGTGTCCGCATAAACGACTTCAATATTTTTTTCTTCTATCTTTCTGCATAGATTGTGATAAAGCAAAGATTTATATTCACATTTTGGCATTAAAATAGATTTAACTTTAATTTTGTCCAGCAGATAACCTGCTCCACCTATATGATCTGCATGAGGATGAGTGAGAACGAGCAAATCAAGTTTTCTCACCTGTTTGCTTTGCAAGAAAGGCAAAACAACTTTTTCACCAAAATCAATCTTATCAGTCTTATTTCCAGTATCAATCAAAATGTTTTTTCTTGAAGGTGTTTTAAGAAAGATTGCATCTCCAGTTTGAACATCAAGGATTGTGAGTTCTACTCGAGGTGAGTATAAAAATGACGGTAAGAATATTAAACAAAAGATAAGGAATGTAGATGTCAAAATGTAAACAATTTTTCTGGATACCCTCTCTTTCTCTTTCCATATTAGAATTAGAAGAACAAAAATTACGAATACAAAAATCACCTGCCAAATTTCAACATTTAGAAAGTCAAAAAGTAAAATTCTTTTATAACTTACAAAGTTAGAAATTGAAAAAAGTAAATTTAAAAGAAGTCTATTTGCCGCAATATAATAAACATTTATGCTTGCAAGAGGAAAGAAGATGGCAAGAATAGACAGAGGTAAAATAAGGGAAATAATAGGAATGGCTATCACATTTGCAATTATTCCACCAAAAGCAATTTTATGAAAGTAATATACAGTTAGTGGAGCAAGTACTAATTGTACAACAAAGCTTATCATCATCAGATTTAAAAGCCAATAAGCAGGTTTATATTTTTCATAAAGACCATAAATTACTTTGGAGAAGATTGGGTAGATAACCAATATTGCAAAAACTGAGAGAAATGAGAATTGGAATCCCACACTGAAAATCTGCCGGGGATTTATCAGTAAAATTATAAATCCTGCTGCAAATAGGATGTTAACACTTTCTGGTTTCCGTTGTAAGATTTTGGAAATTAAAAGAAGGCTTATCATAATCACAGCACGTTGAACTGAAGGTGCAGAATGTGAAAGTAAAACATAATAGAAAAGAGTAAGAGTAGTTAAAATGCGAGCTAAGTTTCGTTTTCGTATTATTACTTGCAAAATTGTAAGAAGGATTAAAGCAATTACTCCTGTGTGAAGTCCACTAACTGCAAGGATATGACTCAAACCAGAATTAGCAAAATCTTCTTTGATGTTTTTATCCAGAGCATCCTTCTCTCCTAATAGAATTGCTTTGATAAATCCTGCATATTTTTGCGAAAAGAGATTGTCAATTCGGTTTCTTATCCATTTTCGAGGGCCGATTACAAGAATTGAATATAGATTTTTGGTTTGATTTTCAATTGTGATTGAATTTGAATATATAAAAGCTGAAGCATATATACCTTTGTTTTCCAGATATTCTTTGTAATTGAAACTGTAAGGATTATTATTTTTATATGGCTTTTGAATACTCGCATAAATGCTGATTCTGTCACCATAATTTGCATTAAATTTCCCATTAACCCGCACACAGATTTTGCCACATATATTTGTTTCTTCAATTTTTTGTATGGATAACACAAATTTTGTTTTACATGAGTAGTATATTGGCTCATCAGCAATAAAGCCTGATATATTTAACTTCTCATTACCCAATTTGTTAATTATCTTTGAGACATGATTTGCTGGATGGTTTGTTGAAATTGAAAAACGAAATGCTCCAAATAATATAATGAGAAAAATTAGAATTAAAGTGGGTTTTGCTTTGCTTATAAAAATAAAAAATAAGCAACAAAGAAATAGCCCTAAATACCATATTAAAGAAATTGTTACAGTTTTTGAAAAAACTAAACCTATTGTAAAAAAGAATGTTATTGGGATAAAAGGCTTATTTGAAATTTTCTCCATTATTATATTTAGTAAATTAGTAAATTAGTGAATTAGTGAATTTGTAAACTTGTTAATTGGTATATTTTTTGGTTTCCAATAGTCGTAAAACCTTGCGAATGGTTATAAACCTTCGCAATGGTTGGATTATATAATTATATTCGCGTTAATTCGCATCAATTAGCGGTTGTAAAGACCTTTTCTTTGACCTCTTTATCAATAGATAGAATTGTTTCAAGGTCAGGATTTGCAATATTGGGTTTATCCAAATTTCTCTCGATAATTTTGCGAATATCAGTGAATTCTATTTTTTCTCTTAAAAAAAGTGATACTGCGGCTTCATTAGAAGCATTAAAGATTGTTGGCATAATCCCACCAGCTTTCCCAACCTGATAAGCAATTTTCACCAGAGGAAACTTATCATAATCAACTTTATGAAATGTCAGGTCTGGCAATGATGTTATATCTGTGAATTGAGCTGAGGCTGGAATTCTTTCTGGATAAGAAAGGGCGAATTGAATCGGAATTTTCATATCTGGATAGCTCATCTGTGACAAAATTGAACCATCTATAAATTCAACCATAGAATGAATAATGGATTGAGGATGAATAACAACCTCAATCTGTTCATATTTCAAACCGAAAAGATGATGAGCTTCGATTACCTCTAAACCCTTATTAGCCATTGTTGCAGAATCAATAGTGATTTTTGGACCCATATTCCATGTAGGATGCTTGAGGGTATCTTTCAGGATAATTTTATCAAAATCTTCTAATTTCCAATTATTAAAAGGACCTCCAGAAGCTGTAAGGATAATTTTCCGTATTCCGAACGATAAGGAATTTCCAAGTAAACATTGCATAATAGCACTGTGTTCACTATCGATTGGAATTAATCTGCATTCATTCTTTTTTGCCATTTTTGTAATAATATCACCAGCCATTACTAATGATTCTTTGTTTGCCAAAGCAATATTATGCTTACTTTGCAAACCAGCAATAGTATAGCGTAAACCTGCAGAACCAACTACAGCATTTAATAGGATATCATAATCCAGATTGTTTAAGAGTTCTAATAATTTATCCTCTCCGAAGTATATTTTTTTATCACTTTTTATTTTTGATCTAAGGTTTTCGTTAGTAATAGCTAAATTAGGGATATTTAGTTGTTTGGCATACTCAAATAAATTTTTGTAATTGTTATGTGATGATGCAAGTATAATTTCAAATTTATTGGAGTGTTTTTTTACTACTTCAATAGTAGATTTACCGATCGAGCCTGTTGCCCCCAAAAGTGCTATTTTCTTTTTCGACATCTATCACCTGATAAAACTAAAATAGAAGTATAAAAAAGGTGCACTTATAATAAGACTATCAAATCTATCAAGAATTCCACCATGACCGGGAAGTAGTTTGGAGGTGTCTTTAACCTGAAAGTCTCTCTTTAAATTGGATTCAATCAGGTCACCCAGTTGGCCTATAACACCCACTATTATTCCATATGCGAGTATATCTTTAGAGTCAGTTAGAAGGTGAAAATTCCATATAGCATTTATGATTAAATTTAGTATGTAAGCAAATATAAAAGCAGAGGCTATCCCAGCAACAAAGCCTTCAATAGATTTTTTTTCGCTTGCTTTAAAAATGTTCCGATGTCTACCAAACTTTGCTCCAATAAAATACGCAATAGTGTCTGTTATCCAAATTAAAACCATTAGAAATAATAAAAGAAAATTTCCTTTTTCTAATGTGCTGATCAAAAACATAAATTCTAATAGTAAGGGAATATACAATAATGCAAAAGTCGTATATGCAACCCTTTCAGTAGAGTGATTGGTTCTATTTGATAAAACATCAAAAGTAATTATTAAAATACAAATTAGAATAAAAATGAATATTATATTGTTCAAACCAATAAAGAAGATATACCAATTTATACAAAGAGTTGCAATTACAATAAAAGGGAAATTGATTTGAATGTTTTTCTTTTGTTTAACAAGTATGCAAAATTCTCTTATCCCCAGAACAGAAATTATGCTGATTAGGATTTGTAGCGGGATACCACCAAACCAGGCACATATTAGTAAAATAGGTCCAAAACAAAATGCACATAATGTTCTTACTGCGAGGGGTTTCATATTTTATTGTATCAGAATTTCAAAGTTTATAGTTTATTT
>JAGMCF010000275.1 GCA_023129415.1 Candidatus Cloacimonadota bacterium | reverse complement strand
CTCTGGAAAAACACTCGTAAAATGCAAATAGGATTCAAAGAAATGGGATATGACATTGGAGTAAGTGAAACACCTATCATTCCCCTTCATGTGGGTGATATGATGACAGCCTTTAAAATGTGGAAAATGCTTGCTGATGAAGGTGTTTTCATAAATCCAGTCATTCCACCAGCAGTACCACCGACCGATTGTCTGATTCGTACAAGTTTTATGTCAACTCATACTGATAAACAACTTGATATTGCTCTAGACAAATTTGAAAAAATTGGAAAAAAATTAGAATTAATTTAAAAAAGTTCAAAAATTTGCAATGTAAAAAATATATTTATTAAAATCGTATTAATTATATTATATTATACCATATTCTACTGAAAACAAATTTATATTAAGAGGAAATTATGCCAAAAATCTTGGTAATCGAAGATGAAGAGGATCAATTATTTATATTAAAAGAGATATTAACAAGTTTAATCTCTGAATGTAAAGTAATAACAGCCCAATCCGGTGAAGAAGGAATAATAAAAATAAAGAAAGAGTTACCAGATACAATTCTACTTGATATTAAGTTGCCTAAAATGGATGGATATGAAGTGTGTAAAATATTGAAATCTGATGAACTAACCAAGAACATTCCAATTATTATGATAACAGGTGTATATAAAGATACAGAAAGCCGTATAAAAGCTCTAGATTCGGGAGTTGATGCTTTTCTTACAAAACCTATAGAACCTGGTGAACTTGAAGCACAGGTAAATGTTATGCTTCGTATTAAAAATGTTGAAGATAAATTAAAACAAGAAAAAGATCTACTCGATGAACTCGTGCAGGAACGAACTAAAGAACTAATTGAGAGTGAGCAGTTAAATAGTGCTATAATTGAGGACTCTCCAATAGGTATTTCTGTTAGAGATAAAAACGGGACCCTTCTTATCGCAAACAAAGCTTGGCAGAAACTTTGGGGATTAACAAAAAAACAAGTTTCCGAGTTTACAAAAAAAAGAACGAAACTTAAATTTGATGAAAGAGATTCTTATCTTGGGAAATACATAAATGATGTAAAAAAAGTATATGAAAATGGTGAAGAATGTTTTATTCCTGAAATTAAATTATTTATGTCCAGTAAGAATCAAGCAGAATGGATTTCTCAACATTTTTATGCTGTAAAAGATGAAAAAGGTAATATCTACAGAGTAGTTATATTAACAGAAGACATTACCGAACAAAAGCACGCAGAACAAACCCAATCAGTACTATATAATATCTCCAATGCTATAAATACCACAAAAGATCTTAATGAACTTTTCAAAAAAATTCATACCCAACTTGGAAAAATTATTGATACAACTAATTTCTATATTGCATTATATGATAAAGATACTAACATTATCTCAGTACCCTATTATGTTGACCAATTATTTAAAGAAACACCATCACAACAAATATTAGGCGATAGCTTAACTGCATATATTATTCATTCTGCAAAATCTCTTTATTTAACTGTAGAAAAACGAGAGAAACTAATTAAAGAAGGAAAAATCGCTCAAGCTGATTGGAAAAGTAAGATTTGGTTAGGAGTTCCTCTTAAAATTGAAAATCAAGTTATTGGTGCTATAGCTGTGAAAAGTTATACTGATGCTTCTCAATATTCAGAAAAAGATTTAGAAATCATAGAATTTGTTTCAGACCAGATTGCTCTTGCTATAGCCCGCAAGCAGGCTGATAAAAGTCTTCGTGAAAGCGAGGAGAAATATCGATTAATAAGTGAGAATACAAATGATTTAATTACTATATCTTCTTTTTCATTGAACCCTATTTATACTTATGTTAGTCATTCAATAAAAAATCTTGATTATGAACCGGAAGATCTAATTGGCAAACCATGTTTTGACTATATCCATCCAGAAGATAAAAAGAAATTGCTTTCTTTATTAAAAAAATATGTTAGTTTAAAAGCTAAAAAGCTTTTAACTGGAAAAGAAATAGATCTTACTGAAAAAATTGAATTTCGTGCAAGAGATAAATCTGGGAATTGGCACTTCTTGGAAAGCACCGTAAACCTTATTAACGATAAAATATTATATGTTACAAGAGATATCACTGAACGCAAGAAGGCAGAACAAATCAAGACAACCATTTATAACATTGCTAATGTAGTAAACACAACTAAAGATCTTTATGAGCTATTCAAAGCAATTCAACATTATCTTAGCACAATTATAGATACAACTAATTTCTATATTGCCTTATATGATAAAGAAAGCGATACTATTTCTCTCCTCTATCATATAGATGAAAAGGACAAATTCACTTCTTGTCCAGCAGGAAAAACACTTACTGCTTATGTAATCAAAACTGGTAAACCACTTTTTGGTACTGAAGAAGTTAGGGAGAGATTAATTCAAGCTGGAAAGGTGGAAAGGGGAAAGGTAGGAGCTCATGCGAAAATTTGGGTTGGTGTTCCTTTAAGGATAGAAAAAGAAATTATTGGTGTAATTGCAGTTCAAAGTTATACAGATGCTTCTCTATATTCAGAAAAAGATTTAGAAATCTTAGAATTCGTTTCCGAACAGATTGCTATTGCTATTGCACGCAAACAGACAGATGAGGCTCTTCTACTTAGTGAGGAACGATACAGAACTATGATTGAAAATGCTAATGATATGATATGGATACTTGATACTAATGGTAATTTTACCTTTATTAATCATCAATCAGAATTAGTTACTGGACATAACATTAAAGATTTAATAGGAAAATCATTTGTACCTCTTATTCATCCAGATGACCTAGAAATTGTGAATGAAGTCTTTCAAAAAACCCTTTTAGGTGAATCACAACGTTATATTATAAGGATTTTTGACAAGAACAAAGAACAACTTTATCTTTCGGTAAACACTGCACCGATTTATGAAAAGGATAAAATCGTCAGAACTGTTAGTTTTGGAAGAGATATAACAGAACAAAAACATTCAGAGCAGCTCCAATCAGTATTATATAACATTGCTAATGCAGTACATACAACGAAAGAGATTAATGAATTATACTCATCAATAAGAAATTATCTTAGTAAAATTATTGATACCACTAATTTCTTTGTAGCTTTATATGATAAAGAGACTGATACTATCTCTCTTCCCTATGATATTAATGAGAAAGATAAATTTACTTCTTTTCCGGCGGGAAAGACATTTACCTCTTATGTGTTAAGAACAAAAAAATCACTTCTTGCTGATGAAGAGGTTAGTGAGAAATTAACTCAAGCTGGAGAAGTAGAATTGGTTGGAACTCCTTCAAAAATCTGGCTCGGTGTTCCATTAAAGGTAGAAAATGAAGTTATAGGAGTTGTTGCTGTTCAAAGTTATACAGATCCAACACTTTATAAAAAGAAAGATTTAGAAATCCTTGAATTTGTTTCCGAACAGATTGCTCTTGCAATCGAGCGAAAAAAAGCTACTGAAAAGATAAAACATACACTTGATGAAAAAATAATAATGCTTCAAGAAATTCATCATAGAGTAAAAAACAATATGCAGATTATCATGAGCTTACTTCGACTTCAGGCAAGGTATTTTAAGGATAAGGATATCGTTGATAAATTCCAAACCATTCAGAATCGTATCAAATCAATGGCACTTATTCACGAAAAATTGTACCAGTCTAAAGATTTTACTAAGATCGATTTTGGAAAATACATTCGGGGACTTACTACTCATTTATTACATTCATATAGAACCGAAATTTCTAAAATTAAATTAGATTTAAATATTAAAGATGTTTCATTGGGTTTAGATAAAGGAATCCCTTGTGGTTTTATAATAAATGAACTTGTTGCAAATGCACTAAAACATGCATTTCCAGAAGGGGCAAAAGGGACAGTTTCTATTAATATGCATCCCATTAGAGATGATAAATATTCATTAATTATAAGTGATGATGGAATTGGTTTCCCAAAAGATTTAGATTTCCAAAAAACAGAAACATTGGGTATGCAATTGGTAAATGACCTTACAAAACAAATTGATGGTATAATTATACTAAATAGAACAGGAGGAACTACTTTTAAGATTGTATTTTAAATTTCCTTTCCATTTTTTGGAATGGAAATGCAAGAAAAATTAAAAATCTGCTCTCACTTCCATT
>JAGMCF010000274.1 GCA_023129415.1 Candidatus Cloacimonadota bacterium | reverse complement strand
AAAAATCCTATTTTGCAGATCTCATAAAGTCTGTTTTTAGAATAAGGAGACAAAATGGGACTAATTAAAAATATGAATAAACGAGTGAAAAAGCTTACTATTTTTGATATAAAACTGGTTCAGGGTGCTGCAATGTTTATTATGCTTATTATTGTTAAGCTAATACCACAAATAATGAATATCAGCATCTGGTGGTTTGTAGTATTAGCAATTCTATGCGGAATAAGACCTATGTATGTGTTTTATAAAAAAGAGTAAACTTTTTCAAACATCGTTAACATTCTGAGATGACATTAATGGCGTCTTATGAATGATATTTTTAAAACATTAGGATTACTCACAAATAATCAAGAAGGTAAAATGAATAAAAGAATCAAGTATGCATTCTTGTTTGTATTTATTATTTCTTGTTTGTTATTAATATCAAGTAGTAATAATCAAAATACTGAAAAGATAGAAAATGTAGAGAATCAGGAAACAATAAAACCTACTTTGGAAAATGAAGCATCATTGATGGCAGTGTTATGGTGTCAAGCCTCTGCAGAGTATAGAGCTCTGGCTTATCAAGCTTATAATATTGCCAGATTAAGACTTGATGAAGAATTGCAAATTGATAGAAACCAGAAAAGAGCAGTGATAGTTGATATTGATGAAACTGTGCTGGACAATTCAAGATATAATGCCAAAGAAATTACTGATAAACAGATCTATCCGGATGATTTTTATAAATGGATTGATATGGCAAAAGCAGAAGCTATTCCAGGTGCTAAAGAATTTTTAGACTATGCAGTTTCTAAAGGTTGTGATGTTTTCTATATATCAAATAGAAGAGTAAGATGTTTGGATGGCACATTACGAAATCTTCAAAAACTTGGTTTTCCACAAGCTGAAGAAGGCCATGTTTTATTAAAAGAAGATATTTCAAGTAAGGAAGGTAGAAGACAGAAAGTTGCAAAAACGCATTACATTACCTTATTAATAGGTGATAATCTAATTGATTTTTCAGAAGTTTTTGATATAAGATCTGTAGAAGGACGTCTTGCTTCTGTAGAAAATTATAAAGAGAATTTTGGCAAAAATTTTATAGTTCTACCTAACCCAATGCACGGAGCTTGGTTCAAAGCTTTATATGATTACGACAGGAATTTATCCAAAGAAGAAAGAACTCAAAAAATTATTCGTTATTTAAAAAGCTATTGATTTTTTCTTATAATGTTGAAATACGAAGTCATTATATCTTTAATAAATCGTTTATAATTATTATAAGCTTGTGTATTATGAACCAATAAATAAAAAAGTTTTAACAGAATTCTTTTCAGCTACTAAAAAATTAGATCAACTTGGCATTATCCGTTCAAAAAATTATGCAGATGACATCAGCAAATATCTCTGTAAAGTAATATATAATTTAGAGCTTATAGAATTATGAAAACCAGTAGGATTTGACGGTTTTATAGGCTCATCAAAAGTAAAAGTTAGATTTAATAATTGCCCGAAAGGAACTCCTGTTAGATTGGCTGAACCAATTAACTTTGATGAACTTGTTGTAGTGCTGGGTCCAAACTGCTCATTGCGACCAGAAAATATGACCGATGGTTTCATATTCTATAGATTCTCCAGAGTTGAGATTCTCAAAAGATTCAAAACCATAGATGGTAAGTATGTAGGTGGCAAGGAGTTATTTTCAAAAGGATGTGATAAAGTATTGAGTTTAACATAAAATTAAGAATTGAAATTATATCATTAATATGAAAATGGTATGCTGTCCTGCATACCTACTATTTCAGGACGAGCTTTTTCATCCTTCGCAGTTTATACTACGGATAACTGGCGTGGCTGAACTATCTAGGTTATTAATAAGTTATTTTAGACGAATAAATCTTGACTTTTAGAATCTATCAATTTCAAAATTGTTATGATTAAAATATCTTATGAAACTTATAAGAGAATTCACTTAATTAACTTGTCCGGACGATTTGATTCACTCGGTTCACAAGTGGTAAATGAAAGAATAAATTCCCTTATTGATTTAGGCCATCACAATCTTGTTTTAAATCTTGAGAAAGTTAATTACCTTTCCAGTGGAGAAAGAGAACGCACAAAAGTTAAAGACCTGCTTAATAAATTTTCTGAACTTCGAAAAGAAGAATTACTTGATGACGAACTAATCAGTATGTTGCAGGAAGGGTATTATTAAATAATGAGTTCTGTATAATTGGGTGTTTTTGTCTTCCTGAGCAATTATAACTTTTTTCTAACAAAGGAGCTTAGCATATAATCAGATTCTTTGCCTGTTTGCCTTTGTATCCGGCAACTGCCGTACAGAAAGACACTCATTTTTTCATTTTGCATAACTCTTTTAAGAATATTTATTATGGAGTTTCGATATGATGGAGTTTATACTTGATCTGAATGCTAAACTGAATTCAATCGTTTGGGGACCGCCGATGTTGATTATACTCATTGGTGTAGGTATATTCCTTACTATCCGCACAAAGTTTATTCAATTTTCTAAATTCGGATTGATGATGCGTGAGACGGCAGGCAAGATTTTCCGTTTTCGTAAGGGAGAAACTAAAGCTGAAGGCGATGTGAGTCCTTTCCAGGCACTAACTGTTGCTATGGGCGGGACTGTTGGAGTTGGCAATATAGCTGGTGTGGCTACTGCTATTGCTTTAGGGGGACCTGGAGCTATATTCTGGATGTGGATTTCTGGACTTGTAGGGATGGCAACAAAGTTTGGTGAAGTCGTTCTTGGAGTGCATTATCGTGTTAGAGAAAAAAATGGACCAATGGTTGGTGGTCCTATGGTTTATATATTACGAGGAATGGGGAATTCCTGGCGTTGGTTAGCTGGTATGTTTGCTATCTTCGGTGCATTAGCTGCATTTGGAATAGGCAATATGATTCAATCAAATGCTTGTGCTGAAGGGATGCAACACTTTGGTATCCCAACCTGGGTTACCGGATTGGTGCTTGTTGTAGCAGTTGGACTGGTAACCATAGGTGGTATAAAAAGGATTGCAAAGGTAGCTATGTTTTGTGTCCCATTTATGTGCAGTATGTATATAATCGGAGCCTTAATAATCATCGGTATGTATATTACAGGTGTTCCCGAAGCACTGAAATTGATTATCAGCCATGCATTTACTCCAACAGCAGCTACAGGTGGGTTTGCTGGTGCTGGTGTAATGTTTGCTATCAGATATGGAATTGCGAGAGGTGTATTTAGTAATGAAGCTGGATTGGGGAGTGCTCCAATTGCACATGCAACTGCTATTACCGACCATCCTGCTCGTCAGGGACTTTGGGGGATATTTGAGGTGTTCGTAGATACCATTATAATGTGCACTCTCACAGCACTCGTGATTATACTTACAGGGGTCTGGACAAAAGTGGCAAGACCGGTGCTACTCTCACGATGGCGGGCTTTGAGGCTGGATTTGGAGCAACTATCGGATTTTCATTAGTAGTCTTTTCTATGGTGCTTACTGCATACGATACTAATTTAGCATGGTGTTTCTATGGTGAGACTTGTTCAGTACACTTATTTGGGCATGGACGAACAATAAGAACAGCTTACCGAGTATTATGGCTGCCATTTACGATGATAGGAGCACTTGGTGGACTTGAAGCGATATGGAGTATCTCCGATACATTAAATGGGCTAATGGCTGTCCCAAATCTCATTGCACTACTTGCATTAGGAGGTGTAATAGTCAAATTGACCAAACAGTTCCTTACCAAATCCAATCACTATAGCCCCATCTCTTCTCAATAGTGATTGAGTAAATTTAGAAGAATAAAAGCAAGAGAGCTAAGTTGCGGGTGAGATGGGGAGCAGAGGAGCAGAGGAGAATAATGAAAAAACCTATTAAGAGTCATTTTGAACTTGATGTTTATAAGATGGCTTTTGATGCTGCGATGAAGATTTTTGATCTAACTAAAAAATTTCCTGCTGAAGAAAAATATTCTTTAACAGATCAAATTCGCAGGTCATCAAGATCCGTTTGTGCAAATATAGCTGAAGCTTGGCGTAAAAGACGATATGAAGCAGCATTTGTATGTAAATTGAGTGATTCGGAAGCTGAAGCTGCAGAAACTCAAACTTGGTTAGCTTTTTCTGTAAAATGTTGTTATTTAAAGAAAGAAATTGGTGTAGAACTTTATTGTATTTATGATAATATAATCGGGAAAATTGTTAATATGATCACAAATCCGAAACCCTGGTTAATAGAAAGGAGTAGGAGCTAAGGCGCTCCCTTGCTCCCCATCCCCCTTTCTCCACTGCTCAATAATAAGGAGAAACCATGAAAAGTTTAAGAAAGTCCTGTTTTTTTGTATTAGTTTTGATTTTTTTAGCTGAGCTTTTCAGATAGGATTGAAACCAAGTGGTTTTTTAAAGATTAAAAAGTGAAAAATATAAAAACATTTTATTCAATCATGTTGGATACAGCATTTAGTTCTGAAGCAAATCATGGATTAAAAAATGGATAAAAAAAATTATAAAACAACAAAAATATCATTACCCTTACAATCATCCTCGGCAAATAAAGCAGAGGATTTCGTAAAAGAGTGGGGCAAAAAAAGTGATTTAAAGAATAAGATTCTTTTTAGACTTACTTTTGCTGTGAATGAAGTTGTTACATCTATAAATCATCTTGCTGAAACCATAAACATTAAGGGAAATATTGATATTGAAGTAGAACCATATACACGATATATTACAATTCATATCACTTTTCCAAAAGAAGTCCCTCTTGATCCTACATTCGATCATACAGATAAGATATTAGATCAGTTTCCAGGTTTGAAAATCTCGCCTGATATATTCTGGCACCATGTCATACTAAAATGGGTGGATAAAGCAAGCTGGTCAAAATCATCACTGAATAAAATAACTGTAAGTTTGTCGCAATTTGCTCGTTCCGATGAAAGCCGAACAGGAGAACTCTATTTCTTAAGTATGAAACCAAAACCTGCAAAAGGTCTAAAAATCGAGTATATTGAAGAAGATATAATAATAGCAAAATCAAATGAACAAGAATCCGCAATAAAGATGAATCCCAAAATGGCTTTTGTGCTTAATGCTATTGATGGTAAAACAAATGTTAGAGATATATATTACAGCTTTATAAAAAAAATTGGATTCATTCACCCCAAAGTATTAGGTCACTTCATTGAAGATCTAAATGAAAGAAAACTTATTGTAATTGGGAAAGAACGTGTCGATGATAAAAAAGATAGTACAATTAAAATTATTATTAACAGGATTTTTAAATTCCGTTATTCTATTCCCAATGCGGATGCTTTTACTGAAACTATAAATCGCCAAATAGGTTGGTTATGGAGCGTTAGAGCATTATACTGCTATCTCCTCTTGATACTGGTTTCTATCATAGTGTTCTCTTTTTATCTACCTTATATTAAGACTTTAGCTGTCAATTATTTCCAGAAAAGACTGCTCCTGAATCCTGAAATTTTAATAGGTTTCTATCTTGGGATGAGCATAACTATAATCTTTCATGAGTTTTCTCATGCTATTGTGTGCAAAAGGCTTGGAGGCAGGGTACAGGAGTTAGGCATAATGTTTTATTATGCTTCAATTTGTTTCTTTGCAGATACCACAGATGCCTGGATGTTTAAAAACAAATGGCATAGAATTATGGTCTCTTTAGCAGGTCCACTCAATACTATGATCTTAGCCTGTATTTGTGGGTGGGGATGGATCCTCTGTATGCATTGGAATTTGTTAAGTTTAGGTCATATTTTCGGAGCTTTATTTTTAGTGAGTATGATAATTATATTTGTTAACCTGATTCCATTTGTTAATTTCGATGGATACTACATTCTTATGGATATTTTAGAAATACCTAATCTCAGGAAAAAATCCTTTTCTTATCTTTACTCTCTAATTGGAGCATTTTTTAAGGTAAAACCCAAACCAAAGATACAAAAGCGAGAAGCAATAATCTATATTATTTACTCAATTTTATCTTTAGCAACTATAATTTTTTTGTTGACATTACTATTGGATTTTATAATAAATTTAAATATAAAACATCCGGGTATTTTCAGTTGGATTCTGGGTGGCATATTAGTGGTTTTATTTTTTGAGAGAGCTATAAAGTCTGGTCTAAATTGGTACAAAAGAACATACTTAGCACCTATGGATTTAAAAATAGATGCATGAGAGAAATAATAAAGAACGGAGGTAAGTAATTATGAAATTAGACAAAAAAAAGCTTAGCCAATTGATTATGGAACTTTTCGCTAATCCTGAACTCAAGCAACGTTTTTTGAAAGATCCAGCAAATGTGCTTAAGGAGAAGAGCTTCGATATACCAGGTGATACAGAAATCAGGGTTGTTGAAGATACCAAGACAGTGAAGCATATTGTTCTACCCTATATTGAGCCAGGTGAAAAACTTATTCCAGAAGAGTTGGAAGCCAGAATTTCCAAGGTTGTTCCTCCCGGGTAATATTATTGCTTAAGAGGATGGGTAGGCAGTGTTGTATATTTGCTTACCCATCCCCTGAATTATACTGAAAAATAAAAGCTTTTTGTGAAGGTCTCATCTATCCCCTAGTTATAATTATAAGTAAAATAGTTATGCAAATGAGTCTCACAGAACACAGGGATTGAATAATATGAAATTGGCTTTACATTGTAGTGTGCCATATGATCCGGAGATACCAAATGCTGCAATAGGATACCTCAAAGGATTTCTTGAAGAAAATGGAATAGTTACAAAAAACATATACTGGAACCTAATTCTATTTGAAGACATGCAGTTTTTCACATCGAAACTCAGAAATTCATTTTCTGAGATAGAACAATTTCTGAATCAAAGTTCCATATATATATTAAGCAAACTTATAAAATCCAGCACATATGAGAGAACAGTTCTTGATGCATACCTAAAAAATATTTTCCCTGAACACATCATTTCAAGACGACTTGAAGCTATTGTGGAAAAGATAGAAGCTTACATAGACTCTGAAAAACTTTATGATTGTGATGTAGCAGGATTCACAGTTAATACTTATCAGTGGCTTTCAGACTTTACAATTATAAAGATGATGAAAAAAGCAAACCCTGATTTAAAGGTTCTTATAGGTGGACTCCGAACATCTGCCCAGGCTGAAGAGTTCATGAAGGTCATCAAAGACGTAGATTATGCAATATGGGGAGAGGGTGAATATCCTCTGCTGGATTTTTTAAGGTTCTTGAATGGGAAGAAAAAAGAAGATGATGTCCCCAATTTTGTTTACAGGTATGGAAATGGATTGAAGTCAACCTATGAAATAGATAGGAAGATCCTTCCATCTATAGATTCATATCCATTTGCAGACCATTCTGATTATTATAAAACTTTAGATGATTTGAAGCTGGAAGGACTTATTTCAGTAATTCCTATATGGGGAAGCAGATCATGTTTCTGGCATAAATGCAAGTTCTGCACTATAACTGAAAACTACCCCTTCAGAGAAAGATCACCCGAAAATATCATACAGGAGATAGAGTATCAATCTGAAAAGTACAAAATAAACAGATTTATATTTAGTGACTCGAATTTCGCAGGCAGCAATAGAGGAAGGTTAAAAAAACTTCTAAAGTTGATACATGCAAGCTCTTATAAAAGAAAAAAAACATATCAACTTTGGGGGGAACTATCTCCTCTACATATAGATAAAGAGATTGCCAGATTGATAAAGCTTGCTGGTTTTGATTCTGTGGTGGTTGGATATGAAGCTATGACTGATAGGCTTCTGAGAAAGATGGAAAAGATGCATAAATTTGCTCACAACATACAGACTTTAAAGCTGAGTGAAGAGTTTGATATAAATACAACAGCAGCACTCATAAGGGGTATACCCACAGAAGAGGAGAGTGATGTCATTGAAAGCTTGCATAATCTCAGATTCATACGCTTTTCTCTCTCCAGATATGAAATAATCACCAATGACTTAACACTGTTCAAATATGCACCATTTTATGAAGATGTGGCTGAAGAGGACAGGAATAAATGGAATATAGATATGCTGAATAATGGTATTGAAGGCACAGGTCTTTTGAAAAATGTAGATAAATTTGAATTCTTTGGGTTTAAGTCTGGTCTTACAAACTCATATTTATGGGAAAAATTTGGATATCTTTTGAGTAAATTCAAGGAAGCTAAGTTTTCTTACAATTGGATAGGCTATGGTTCTTTTTCTGTAATTGAG
>JAGMCF010000273.1 GCA_023129415.1 Candidatus Cloacimonadota bacterium | reverse complement strand
AGAATTAGGGGTGTGTTATTTTCATCTTCCTTTGCGTCACGATTATCGTGACATGTATGTTTCATCTGAAAATCCTCACCACAGAGACGCAAAGAACACCCTGATATAGTCATACTTCCTTACAGGGCAGGCAAGAGAGATAAATGTAAAATTACTAATTACAAGTACATTGCAATGTGATCCTAACACCATTTTTAATGGTGTTTTAATAAACAGTCCTCGCGTACGCGGGAATCAAATCCTGCCCGTCTTGGCTCCCGATAAATCGGGAGACAGGTTAGGAACAATTGGGATCTGTGCATTCCGTCCACACAGGAATATGTTTTATTTCTATTCCTGTTTTAGATAATTGCTAATTAACCTTTCAACTTCAGATAAATTTGGTTTGATAGATTTTGGAATAAATATTTGCTTTTCAACTGCTTTTAAATCCTTCAAGCCGCTTCCTGTTATAAGAATAACATTTTTTGATTGAGGGTCAATTTTACCTAATTTCTCATATTTTAGCATTCCAGCAAAAGAAGCAACACCAGCAGGTTCAGCAAAAATTCCGGTATTCTCGCTTAAAATTTTTGAAGCAGAAATAATCTCTTCATCAGAAATGAATACCCATTCACCATTATATTCTTTTATGAATTTTTTAGTCATCCAGAAATTTCGAGGAATATCAACTGAAATGGAATCAGCAATTGTATGGCTTGGTCTGGAAATGAATTTATCACTTTTTAAATTCCTGATGAGATTATCGCTTCCTTCAGATTGAACTGCAATAATTATCGGGATTTTCTCAATCAAATCCAATTTTAGTAAATCTTCAAAGCCTTTATAAACTCCAGAAATAATTACACCATCACCAACCGGTACAAAAATTCTATCTGGAAGTTCTTGTTTCATTTGATTAAAAATTTCAAAGGAAACAGTTTTTTTCCCTTCGATAGTAAATGGATTATAAGCGGTATTACGATTGTACCAGCCAAATTTTTTTGTTGCTTCTATGCTTAGATTAAAGGCATCATCATAAGTTCCTTTTACAGGAATTATTATTCCACCATACATTGCAATTTGAATTAATTTTGCTTTTGGAGCAGAAGCAGGAACAAATACAATCGCTTTTTGATTTTGAGAAGCACAAATGCCTGCTAATGAAGAACCGGCATTTCCAGTTGATGCTGTAACAATTGTATCAATCCCATTTTCTTTAGCATAAGCAGAAACAAGATTAGAAGCACGGTCTTTAAAAGAAAAAGTAGGATTTTGTGAGTCATCTTTTAGGTAGAATTTGAAAGGGAGTTTATTTAACCTTGCGAAGGTTTCAAACCTTCGCAAGGATTTAATTTCATAAAGTGGAGTTCTGCCAACCTTTAAAAACGACAAACTCTGTATGGATTTTATAGGAAGTAAATCTATATAATTGTTTTCTTTTAAGTTATCAAGAAGATTTTCCTTTTTATAATAACTCTTGATTTTTTTGTAATCATAAAGAGTTTTTAAAACACCTTTTGGTGGGATTTTTTTATCATTATCTTTTTCACATTCAGGACAGAGATAGGTTACCTCGTTTGATGAATATTTTTTACAACAATTTACACATTCGAAATAATATTTATTATTCATTTTTAATTCTTTTATTTGCCCTTTTTCGTTCAGCTATTTGTTATGATTTAAGAAGAGAGTATCGTAATGATGTAAGAAATACTTTTGCATCATCAGGTTTTATTAGTAGATGAAACATTCATGTCCCGAAAACAAATCGGGACACCCCATTAAATAGGAAAAGATCTAATGGGGCAGGCAAAGGAGCATGAAAATTTGCAGGCATTCCCAATACCCAATTAAATTCGGTAGGGCTTGGGAATGAGAGTGTATATTTATTTTCTTCGTGTCTTTGTGCCTTTGTGGCGAAAGGATTTTCAGATGAAAAATTTTTGATTATTTTTGTAATATTTTTATTCATAGAAAAAAACTTACTATAATGATTTATATGTCAACCCCGTTAGATGATGTACTTATATTTCTCAACCTATCATACAGCATTTATCTATCTAACGGGGTCAACCCTGTGTAATAACGAAGCATTTTATATTACACGGGGTCAAGTTTTGAAAATGAATATGAAATCTGCATATTAGACTATTTTACAAGCTAACCAAAATATATCATAACATTCTTAGATTATAACCAAAAATTGTCAAATTTTTTAATTTAATTCTTTTATATTCTAAATATATTTGTTTGTATTTTAAAAAAAAGTATAGTAATTATGACTAATAAACTTCACAAAAAAATTGCTCAAGGAAGTAAATCCTCGAGCAATGTCCAAAAATGTTTCGAGTCGTTTTTCCTAACGACTCGAATCTTTCACCATATTCGCAAGTGAGGACACTTGCGTTACTTTATCAAAATTTATCCTCCAAAGCTTTCCTGAACTCCCCGCCTTCCATAGTTAATCCTTCGTCCCGATTTCATCGGGACTACGGATAATGGATATTACGCCCGTTCTCCGTAGTACTACGAAGGGTGAAGCGGACAGGCATAGTTTTAACGCCCGTTCTCCGTAGTAGTGCAACTACGAAGGGTGAAAAGGAGTTAGCGAAGGAGGATCAC
Organism: Candidatus Cloacimonadota bacterium; assembly: GCA_023129415.1. GTDB lineage: Bacteria > Cloacimonadota > Cloacimonadia > JGIOTU-2 > JGIOTU-2 > JAGMCF01. The sequence goes on along the minus strand of JAGMCF010000273.1, from coordinate 12,348 downwards.
TTTCTTTGTTTCAGATGGTTTGCCATTTACATTTAATTGAAGAAGATAAATACCAGTTGACTGCTTAATTCCATATTCATCTTTACCATCCCAAATAATATCATTTACTTCAATATCTCCATAAGCAACACCATTGTATAAACTCCTTATTAACTCTCCCCGAATATTGTATATTTTTAAATCAGTATTTGCAGTGTTGTGAATCATAAAACTTACTTTTGTGGAACTGCTTCCTTCACCAAATGGATTAGGTAAACTTGGATGAAGTCCATATTGTGTTTGTATATCTTGCCCGGGCTCAGGCTCGTAGTCTGGAGGGATAACTAACATTCCTACTTTATCATAATGATGAATTTCACCACCCAAATCTATACTCTCAAGCCAATACCAATATAAATCTCCTGGCATTGCATTCTCAATCTCATCTTCATAAATATATGAATGTTGTTCTGAGGTTGTGCCATAACCTGGAATTAAATTATTGTTAACCTTTGTAGCTGTTCCAAAATCCTCTTCGATATTTCTATATATAAACCAGCCAATATTATCACTTTCGGATCGCGTGACCCAATATAAAGTAGGGACATTATTTAGATATTGAACTGTGAGAGTTGAAAGTATTACTGGTAAAGTCACAGCATCATTGATTGCAGTCAGCACATCCAATTTTCCATATCCCCAAGTGTCATTAGGAACTCCACCTGTGAATCCATCTACTAAAGCATTATTCTGCAATGCATCGTATACTTGTTGGGGAGAAACATTAGGCCATCTATCCAATATGAGTGCTGCAGCTCCAGCCATCATTGGGCAAGACATACTTGTTCCAAGCATTACATAATAATTATGTGAAGCTGTTGTATCTCCGTTATTATCTACCCAATATGCATTAGCTGATGTGTAAACATCTGTATCACGAATAGAAATTACTGATGCTCCGGGAGCAGTTAACTGTGGTTTTTGAATTCCATCAATTCTTGGTCCGCGATTTGAGAAAGAACAGATATCGTTGTTTGTTTCACTAGGGAAATATGGTCCACTACCATTGTAAGCTGTCCAACTTCTATCTGTAGTCCAAGCTCCTACTGCAAATACATTGTCTGCTTCAGCAGGACTTCCGCAAGTATAAAACGGATCTGGTATTTGAAAAGTAATATCAGCATATCCCCAATTATCGAAATAAATATGAAAGAATTGACTGTTAAATGATGAGTTTACAACTTTTAAGTAATAAGTTCCTGCACCTACAGTAAAATTATAATGTGAAAAACGAGACTCTGTTCCTCTTATACTTTCAAAAATTCCCATATCTGTAACATTGGCTAATTGATTATAGCCTGAATCATAATATTTCAAATCCAAAACATTGTCGATGTCAAGTCCATCATACCATACAAGATTGAAGGTGAGGGCACTATTAAAATTCGTATTAACTTGAATATAACCCGTTTCACTGCCTGCATTAACAGTTCCAGAATAATGGTGGTCATCGTTGGCATCATTACCAGCCGACATAAAAACCGGAACTCCCTGATCATAACACCAATCAGCAGTTTGGCACATATCGTCAGAACCATCATGATAAGTACTCCATCCACCATAGCTCATTGTTATAATATCAGAGTTATATGTATTTACAGCAGCAGTTAGAGCGCCATTTATTGCTGCATTTGAAGCACCCCCAGAAGCATCATTTTCTATTTTAAGGAAACAAAGATCGGCATCGGGAGCAATTCCTTTGTAAGCTCCACCTCCATTACCTGTATTAGAAGCAGATAAACTTCCTCTTCCTAACACAGAGCCGCTAACATGGGTTCCATGACCTGTCCTTAAATGAGTATTTTCAACATTATCATCAAGGGTTGGATAAGCTGAATAATCTTTTTTGTCATAAGAAGAAGGCATATCCGTTCCATCATAAAACGAATCCAAACCAGAATCAAGAACAGCAACTTTTACGCCAGTGCCATCCCAACCGGATGTCCAAACATCATCTGCATTTATTGCTTTATATGCCCTATTGTTCTTCGGATAATATTTGTATTCTGCACTATCTATTCTTTTCAATGAAGATACATTAAGTATATCAAGAAATTTTTCTACAGGAAGTTTTGCTAGAAAAAATCCGTACGGATGATTATCAAGAGGAGGTGTCCATGTTTCCAAATAGCAATCTATTCCCATTTCTTCCAAATTTTCTATGATATTACTAGCGGGATAAACAGAAAAATAGAGATATACCATAGCATTTTCTATATCATCACCTACTAAACCCTTTTTAAAAAGATATTTTTTTTCGCTTATATTACGAACTAAAAATCCACTGGCGATTTTAGTTTTGTATTCCATCGGAATAATTATTAAATCTGTTTGAGTTAACAATGGTTTTTGTTCAGAAAATACAATAGAATTCAATACGAAAAGTATAAATAATAACAATATTATATAGAACTTCATTTTTTCTCCATATAAAATTCATAATTTGTTATTAATTAAGTCAAATATAAATATCAAATAAATAGAGAATAATCATCTCTGAAATAGTTGAAGCAATTAGATGTAATCAATTGGAATTTAGCTTTGTTATAAATCAAATTAAAATCAAAAAACAAAATCTATTAAAAACCTAAAAACAATATTCATTAAAGTCAATTTCATTAATTAATTTTTTTTGTCAAATTTTTTACAAATATTCATTTATTTTTTGTAGCAATTCCTTCGCAGCAAGCTCAGCATATTTTGCAAAATTTTTTGAGTCCTTATCTGGACAAGCAAAGATAACATCCACTGGTTTCCCGATATATATCGGGACAAACTCCGCTGGTTCAAGTTTGTAACTTGAACCAAGATGTTTAGAAACAATGTGGTTCAGATTTCAAATCTGAACCAGCATCCAAATATTCATTAATTTTTTGTAGCAATTCCTTTGCAGCATGTCCAGCGGATTTAGCAAAATACTTTGATTCCTTATCTGAGCAAGCATAAATTATCCCTCTTGAGGAGTTTATCAATATATTTGGTTCATCTTTCCCAACAGCATTTTTCATCACAATATCAAGGTCACCACCTTGTGCTCCAATACCTGGAATAAGAAAAATTGAATCTGGTAATAGATCTCTAATTCCTTTTATTTCTTTATCATTGGTTGCGCCAACTACTGCACCGATATTGTCTTTACCCCACTCTTTTATCTTCTCGCAAATAGTCAAATACAATTTTTTATCATTATTCAAGAAATCTATATTTGATTTGTTTGAAGTAAGCACCAACAGGAAAATATACTTATCTTGATATTTGAGTAATGGCTCAATTACATCAAATCCCATAAGAGGATTGGCAGTTATTGCATCTACATTTAACTCTTCAAAATATGCTTTTGCATACTGGGTCATTGTGTTGCCAATATCCCCTATTTTCACATCGAGAATTATTGGTATATCAGATGGGATATAGGATATAGTTTTTTTCAATGCAACAATACCTTTTTCACCTTGTGAGATATAGAAAGCGAAATTGGGCTTGTAAGCAGCAACATATTTGAATGTCGCATCAATAATTCTTTTATTAAATTCCCAGATTGGATTATCAAAATTTTCTTTTAAGAATGAGGGTATTTTTGAAATATCACTATCTAATCCCACACAAAGGAGTGAGTTATTTTTCTTTGAAATCTTCCTGTATTTTTCTATGAATTTCATAATAAAATCCTTTTTGCCACGGAGGCACCCCGATACAGTCATTCTTCCTTACGGGGCAGGCAGAGAACACAGAGAAATTATTTTTAGCCTTAAAAGAAATAAATATAATAAAACTTAACCTGTCAAAAATAGTTATATGCTACTCTTGCCTTCGCGTAGCTACGGCGAAGCGAGGTCGTAGCGTCAAATATAGTCATTCTTATAATGATGACTTATTGACTTAATGACACAACGAAGGTGTTTATGACAGCGAACAAAGTGAGCGTTTTGACAGCGAAGCGTTATGACAGCGTAGCGTAATGACAGCGTAGCGTAATGACTATTTTTCATATATTACAACTTCATCTTTTTCATCAATCTCTTTAAGAAATAATTTTATTACTTCACCTTTTGAGCTTGGAACTCTCTTCCCAATAAAATCTGCTTGAATAGGCAATTCTCGATGCCCACGATCAATTATAACCAACAATTGAATTGAAGCTGGTCTCCCATAATCTAATAAAGCATTCAATGCTGCTCTTGCAGTTCTACCTGTATTTAAAACATCATCTACTACTAAAATGTTTTTACCTTCTATATCAAATGTAACAAGTGAATCTTTAATTACAGGTTGATGTTCAATATATGCCAGATCATCACGATAGAGTGTAACATCCAGAGAGCCAACTATGATTTTCACACCTTCAAATTTTTCAATATAATTAGCAACGCGTTTTGCTAAAGGGACTCCCCGTGTATGAATTCCTACAATATACAAATCTTTACATCCCTTATTTTTTTCAATTACTTCATTTGCCATCCGTTTGAGAATCCGTTCCATCTCTTTTTCATCTATAATTTTACTTTTAAATTTCATTATACCTCCATTTAATTAGTCACAAAATCACACAAAAAAACACGAAAATCTCTTCAACTTCTTAAAAATTAACTGAATTTATCAAATCTTTATATTGTACTTTCTTTTCATCAAGATATTTTTTTAATCCTTGAATTATTTCCAAACTTGCTAAAGGATTTACAAAATTTTGAGTTCCAACTGCAATTGCAGAAGCTCCAGCAATAATAAATTCCAATGCATCATTAATATTTCTAATCCCACCCATTCCTATGATTGGTATTTTCACTACTTTCGCGGCACGATATACATTTTGTAATGCTATTGGTTTTATACCAATCCCGGAATAACCTGCAATTACATTTTTTATTTTTGGCTTCCTGGTTTCAATATCTATAGCCATCCCATAAACGGTATTAATTAACGAGAGGACATCAGCTCCACCCTTTTCTGCTGCTTTTGCAATATCCTCAATTGAAGTCACATTTGGGCTAAGTTTTACTATTATAGTTCTCTCTGTATTCTTCCTTATTTGACTAACTAAATTATACACGACCTCCTTATTTGTTCCAAAAGCAATCCCTTCATTTTCTACATTAGGGCACGAGACATTTATTTCATATCCATCAATTCCGGGTTGCCTATCCAATGCCTGAATTACTTCTCCAAATTGTGAAATTGAATCTGCAGAAATACTCACAATAAGATTTGTATCAATTTTACGATATTCTGGCAAGTCATTTTTGATAAAATTTTCCAATCCTGGATTTTGCAATCCAATGGAATTTAGTAATCCCGCTTCTGTCTCTGCTAATCTTGGTGGTTCATTGCCTTTCTTTGGATGTAAAGTAATCGTCTTTGTTGCAATTGCTCCCAATTGTGAAAGGTCAAATAGTTCAGCAAACTCCAATCCGAATGTTCCAGAAGCAACAGTAACTGGATTTTTCCAGATCATTTTTCCTGTTTTTATTTTTATGTCAGCCATCTTTTTTCTTTAATAATTAACCGCGAATGGGCGCGAAAAAACGCTAATTAACAATATTAGTTATTCATCCCAGACAACCGTATATCCATCAAAAACTGGACCATCTTTGCAAACCTTTTTATAAATAATTTCATTATTTTCATTGAAAATTTTAATCGTGCATCCGCAACAGCTTCCAACACCGCATGCCATAATTGCTTCCAAAGAAACTTGCAAACCTATATTATGAATTTTGCATAATTCATATATTTTTTTCATCATAATTTTTGGACCGCAGGCATAAACAATATCAATTTGATTTTGGGATAGAAACTCTTCAAGTCTATCTGTGACAAGTCCTTTCTCACCTATCGAGCCATCTTCTGTAAAAATTTTAATAATTTTTGAAAATATATCATCAGAACCTTTTCCTCCGTGAAAAAATGTTATTTCATTATCTGCTTTTTTAAGTTCATCACACAAAAAATTCAGTGGAGCATATCCAATTCCCCCACTTACAATTAGCACTTTTTTGTTTTTTACTAATTTAAATCCATTTCCCAGAGGACCGTGAAGAGATATATTCTCTCCAATTTTTGTTTCAAAAAGATTTTTTGTTGATTCGCCAATAATCTTGATCAAAAAGGATATTTTCCCATCTTGAATATTATAGACACTAAATGGTCGTGGTAAAATGGGAAAGTTTTGTTGTTGATTTTTTAACCGAAAGAACTGTCCCGGATGGCATTGGTCTGCCATATCTGAATTGGAAAAGGTTATAATAAAGTATTTGTTATTGATAACTTCTTTTTTAACTATTTGCAATACTTTATAAAACATTTCAAATTCAAAATCCTAATCCCCGATTCGGGGATAAAATATCATAACTCAAATGTCCAACTTCAACTTTTTGATATTTATTATTTACAATTTTATTTGAAATTAGAAATTTGTAATTAGTCATTTTACTCTACTTTTTGGGTAGAATTTCGTGTTTTATGTTTACAGATTTTTTATGCCTTCCATGTAAACTTTCCATCACAGATGGTCATTTCAATCTTTCCCCAGAACTTATTTCCAAGAAACGGACTGTTCTTTGATTTAGATAAAATTTCTTTTTCCGTAAAAATATATGAAGCATTCAGATCAACAACAGTAATATCAGCAGGTTTTCCTTGTTCAATTTTACCAAGTTCTTTATTAATGATTTCTGCAGGTTTTGAAGTCATTTTATCAATTAATTTTTCTAAATCAATGATTTTGGTTTTTACAAAATTTGTATAAATAGCAGGAAATGCACTCTCAAAACCAATTACTCCAAAAGGTGCTTTTATAAATTCTAACTCTTTTTCGTAGTCAGAATGCGGTGCATGGTCTGTTGCAATAATATCAATCGTATCATCAAGCAAGCCATTAATGAGTGCTTGTCTGTCTTCTTCAGAGCGGAGCGGAGGTTTCATTTTTGTGTTGGTATCAAAACTTTCACAGGCCTTTTCTGTAAATATCAGATGATGTGGAGTAGCTTCTGCAGTTACTTTTATGCTGCTTTTTTTTGCCTGTCTGATTAAATCTACAGTTCTTTTGCTTGAAGCATGAGCAATGTGTATATGCGTGCCGGTTACATCAGCAAGCATAATATCTCTACTAACTATAATTTCTTCAGCCAAAGTTGGTATACCGGATAAACCCAATTTGGTTGACATATATCCATAGTTTACCTGACCTTCCTTTGAAAGCGAGTAATCTTCAGAGTGGGAAATCATTGGTATATTGAAAGTAGAAGCATATCGCATTACATTTAGCATTAATTTAGCATTTTGAATACAGTTTCCGTCATCACTTAATGCAACAATTCCCCCTTTTATCATAGAGCCGATATTTGCAATTTCTTTTCCTTCAAGACCTTTTGACATTGCTCCAATAACAAATATTTTTGTTTTTTCAACATCTCGTGCTTTACGAGTTACATAATTCACTGTAGAAATATTATCAATAGTTGGATTAGTATTAGGCATACAGCAGACAGAAGTAAATCCTCCTTTTGCAGCAGATTCTGCTCCTGATGAAATATCTTCCTTATAAGTCTGACCGGGGTCACGAAGATGACAATGCAAATCTACAAAGCCAGGGAAGATGTGCTTATTAGAACAATCATAAACTTCTGCAGATGGTTCATCAATATTTTTTGCTATTTTTTTTATAATTTTTCCATCAATTAATAAATCAATTTTTTCAAATTTTTTTTCTTGGGATAGATAAACTAAACCATTTTTTAATAAAATCATATTTTCTCCAGAAATTGGTCATTTACTCCTGCGGAGCGTCAAAGATAGTCATTTGCACCTATGGTGCGTCAAATGCTCCTGCGGAGCGTCATAAATAGTCAAAAAGTTCAACAATTTACTTCTTGACTTAATGACACACCGAAGGTGTTTATGACAGCGAAGCATTATGACTACTTATGACAGCTTCAGCCATTTTGATTCACCCTTCGTCCCGATTGAATCGGGACTACGGAGAACGGGCAGCGAAGCGTTTAATTAGCTTTCCCACCTAATATAAGGAAAAGCAGTGCCATTCTAATAGCAACTCCATTTGTAACTTGCTCAATTATTATACTGTGCTTACTATCGGCAACTTCAGGTAAGATTTCAATTCCTCTATTCATTGGTCCAGGATGCATAATGAGAACATCTTCTTTTGTATATTTTAGCACTTCTTTACTTAGTCCATATCTTTGTGAATACTCATTTAATCCAGGAAAAAGTCCTTCTGATTGGCGTTCCAATTGTATTCTAAGAGCCATAATTACATCTGCACCATCAATAGCCTTGTAAAGGTCATATTCTGATTTTGCACCATATACTTTTTCAACTTTTGGTGGCATTAAGGTTCGAGGTCCACAAACAGTTACCTTGGCTCCCATTTTACTCATACCGATTAGATTTGAGCGAACAACTCGTGAATGCAATATATCTCCAACAATAGTAATTTTCAAGTCCTTTAAAGAACCTTTTCTTTCCCATATACTGAACATATCAAGTAAAGCTTGGGTTGGATGAGAGTGCCTTCCATCACCGGCATTTAAGACTGGTTTTTGAGAATATTTATACACTAATTGGGGAACGCCAGGAGAGCTATGTCTAACAACATAAAGGTCTATACCCATTGCATTGAGAGTATACACAGTATCCTGAAGGCTTTCTCCCTTTTTAACTGAAGAACCAATTGAAGAAAAACTTATTACATCAGCACTAAGTCTTTTGGCAGCAAGTTCAAAAGAGATTCTTGTCCTTGTGCTCTCTTCAAAAAAAAGTGTAGCAATTGTTTTTCCCCGCAAAGTTGGTATCTTTTTATAATCCCGCTTATTGATTTCTTTCATTACTTTGGCAGTTTCAAATATTGTTTCAATCTCTTCAATGGTGTATGAATCCAGATCATATAGACTTCTTCCAGTAAAATTCAGGTTATTATTCATAGTTCTCCTATATTAAAAAATTTTAATGGATTCTGCAAAATAAGGTTTTTTTGACCTCACCTCAATCCTCTCCTAAAAGGAGAGGAAGACAAAATTCTCCTTCTCCTTTTAGGAGAAGGAGTTAGAGGATGAGGTAAGTTAAAATTTATTATATAATATCTCATAAAAAATGAAAATATCTATTTTGCAGATCTCGTAAAAATTTTAGAATAATTGTTATGATAAATTTGAAGTAAAGATTGATTTAATAAGTAATTGAAAAAACAAATCCCCCCGAATTGCAAAACACAATTTTTTACAATTTTTATAAAAAGGATTTCTTCTTGACTAATCAAAGTAGATGAGTTATTAAACCGCTTCTTAATTTTGGTTCAAACCATGTTGATTTTGGTGGCATCACTTTATTTGAATCTGCCACATTCATAAGTTCTTTAATTGATGTTGGATAGAGTGCAAAAGCTACCTGATATTTGCCACTATTAACAAGTCTTTCCAACTCTTGTAATCCTCTTATCCCACCTACGAAACTTATTCTCTGGTCTTTTCTTGGATCTGTAATACCAAGAATTGGCTCCATCAGGTTTTTATGCAATATACTTACATCAAGAGAATCAACAGGATCATCTTCATTAAAAGTCGCTGGTTTGGCTTTTAATTTATACCAACAATTATTTAAATACATTCCATATATATGTTTCTCAGTTGGCTTGTAGGTTTTGTCCTGCTTTATTATATCAAATTTTTCAGAGACCTTATTCAGAAATTCTGATTCAGATAATCTATTCAAATCCTTGACAACTCGGTTGTAATCCATAATATACATCTGGTCATCAGGAAAAATAACAGTAAGAAAACAATTATACTCTTCTTTACCAGTATGATGTGGGTTATTTTTCATTCTAATTTCCTGAACCCGAGCAGCAGCAGCAGAACGATGATGCCCATCTGAAATGTAGAGATAATCCAGAGCATTAAATTCATTTTGAATTTTCACAATTATCTTATCATTATCAATTTTCCAGATTGTATGTTTTATTCCGTCATTACTTGTAAAATCATAGATCGGTTCTTGCTTTTGGATATCATTCACAATGTTATTTATTGATTGTTTAGCATGATAAGTAAGAAATACTGGACCTGTATTTGCATTCAGAATATAAACATGAGTGGCTCTATCTTTTTCTTTATCCGCTCTTGTATATTCGTGAATTTTTATCCTACCTTCATTATAGTCAATAACTGAAGCACTGGCAACTATCCCTGTTTGGGTATGACTGCCCATAATTAAACGATAGATATAAAAGCAGGGCTTTTCATCCTGGATTAAAATTTTTTCTTTAATAAATTTTTTTAGATTTTCTGCACCCTTTTTATAGACTTTTTCATCATATTGATTTGTTTCAATTGGTAAATCTATTTCAGGTTTAGAAATATGTAGAAAACTATATGGATTATCTTCTGCTAATTTTCTTGCTTCGTCAGAAGAAAGTACATCATAAGGAGGCGAAGCAACCTTTTCTGCAAGATTTGGAGCTGGTCGTAATCCTTTGAATGGCTTAATATAAGGCATAGCATCCTCATTTATTTTTTCTGTCCGTAAGAGAATATTACAAAATTGTCTGTCAAATATTTTCTTGACAAAAAATCTATTTTAAATCAAAAGTGTCTTTGGAGGTGAAAAATGACAAAAAATAGTTTAATTGGCTTTATTTTAATTGTCCTATTTTCTACTAATCTATTTGGACAATTTAACCAGCCAGGTATGAAGTTTTATCCTATTGAAACAGAGATAAAAAATACTTACACAAGGTATGACACAATCCCTGCACCTGAATGGGAATTCATTACTTTCCCAGCTGAATTGATGACAAGTTATTATGACTATATGCCGGGTGGATATAAAGCCCATCCGATAAAAAAACTGAGTGGATTTGATGAAACAAATTATTTCGTCTTTCATGCACGAAGCTCAACAACTAATAATCGCAGAGTATACTTAGCCTATGTCAGTCCTATCTCCATAAGCTTTGAAACCATTACCAATTATGATAACTGGCAGGGCTTTCCTTCTATTGAATTACCAACTATAAATGATAATTATGATCCAATTATGATATGGCATGAAGATTTTGATTATGATGGCTACTCTGAAACTCCAATTACTTATTATACAATGTTTCCATTGCCACCAATCTTTCCAATTGAAAATCCTGATTCTTTAGGTAATGAATTTATCTGGCCTTTGCTTTACATAAGTGACTCACCTCTTGGTTACGACTACAACCGTGTTCATGTATTAAGGACTAACTGTCGTTATAATTCCTCGGGTAATTCCTGTCCCAATGTCCAGATTCTTTATAAAGATATTCAATATTTAGAAGAAGTAACGAACCCTGGTTGGCTTGATAATCAAATAACAAATGAAAATGGTGACCCAATATTTACAGATTGGTGTGAACAGGATATTATACCTTACTGGTCATTTGCAGTTGATGAACAGGTTCCGGGCAGGATCGCATTTATAGGTTACATGGATTACCCTGTATGGCCATGGCCAGAACCAGACATGTTTTTTGTTTATGAATCTTTAGATTATGGTGAAACCTGGACACTTTATGATTTTGGCATGCCACCAGCAATAGAAAATCTTTTGCAATTAGAAGACAATCAAGGTAATGTGCTTGATTCAATTGAAGTTGGAATCATTGGTTTTCACAATACAGCATTATTTGATGGAGAAGGCAATCTGCATTGGTGCTATACTGGAAGCTATGGATATACTGATGATGAGGAAAATTGGAACTATTTTGATCATTTTATTCATGCTTGTGAGTTTGTATGGTTTGGTGACGATATTGTAGAATGGCGGAATGTATGGCCACCTGTACCCTGGGAAATCGATCCAGAAACAGGTGACACATTAGTGCATGAAAGTGCTGCCTATAATATGTATCCTGGTGATGCTAATCTCTTTCACGAAAATACTCAAAAACAAGCAGTCAATCTGGAAAACAACTGGATGATACAGGTCTGGGCTGATGGAACATATCAAATGTTTGCAGAAGATGGTGATACTACATATCTAGATTATTTGGAACATCCAATAATTTTCGTTTCTGCTACCAAAGATAATGGTGTGCACTGGACAGAACCAATTGAACTCACTGATATCTACAGTGTAGAATTTCCAGATTTTGCCGATCAAATTACTGTTTATCCATACATCTGTGACCAGATTGTGGATTTGGGAGATGGCTGGGGACAGGTTTATATGGATTACTTGGATGATAATTCATTCGGTTCCTCGATCTTTAATCAAGGTGAATATAATGGTGGTCAGATTACCTATTGCAGTTTCAAGATAAATTTTGAT
>JAGMCF010000272.1 GCA_023129415.1 Candidatus Cloacimonadota bacterium | reverse complement strand
CTTCAAACTTAGGTGCATTTATTGCGAAATCTATTGCAGATAAAATCGGTGTTCCGGCATTTATTGTTGATCCTGTTCCTGTAGATGAAATGGAAGATATTGCTAGAATCTCTGGCGTTCCAGAAATAGAAAGACAGAGTCTTTTTCATGCGTTAAATATTAAATCAATTGCAAGAAAAACTGCAAAAACAATAGGAAAACCTCTTGAAGAGTGTAATCTAATTGGTATTCATATGGGTGGTGGAATCAGTGTTGTTGCTTTAAAAAAGGGAAAAGCAGTTGATGTCAACAACGCAATGTTGGGTATGGGACCATTCTCTCCGCAAAGAGCAGGTGCACTTCCTATAGGAGGCATAATTGATTTGTGTTATTCTGGAGAATATAAAAAAGAAGAATTAGAAAAAAAATTGGTTAAGAAAAGTGGACTTATGGCATATTTAGGAACAGATAATGGAATTGAAATCGAGAAAGAAATTGAACAAGGAAACAAGAAATTTGAAAAGATATTCTCAGCAATGGTTTATCAAATTGCAAAAGAGGTTGGTGCATATGCAACTGTATTAAGAGGTGATGTTAATGCCATTTTCCTAACTGGTGGTTTAGCCCATAACAAATATTTAATTAAATGTTTAAAAGAGCGAATTAATTTCATAGCTCCAATTCATATTTTCCCGGGTGAAGGAGAAATGGAAGCAATGGCAGAAGCTGGAATTAGAGTTCTAACAGACGATGAGGAAGCAAAAAATTATTAAGGAAAGTAATCTTGAAAATTAGTGGTTTTTCTTTTGTACGGAATGGAATAAAGCTATACTATCCAATTGTGGAAATGATAAATTCTATTCTTCCAATTGTGGATGAATTCATAATTGCGATCGGAGAAGGTGATGAAGATGATAATACTCGTCAGGAACAAGGTACGCATAAACATAAGAGTTGCAAAGATTGATGCAGAGATTTATCATTATGGTTGGGTTAGACCACCTGATTTGATGCAAAATTTGAATAATGAAAAACAAATTGGTGGATTTGAAAATTATATACTAAAAGGACCATTAAATTGAATATCTTAAAAAAAATAGGTTTCACAAAAAAAATAAATTATCATCCCCAAAAGTACTATTCTGAAAGAAAAAATAAAAAAAATTACATTATTCACCATTATTGTCCTCATACTTTCAATGCAGGAGATCATTTTGTAATCCAGTCGATCAGAAAGCATCTGAAAAAATATCTCTCTGATGCCGTGTTTATTCCAAAAGCTGTTGCAGGAAATAGGGGTTGGGGAAAACCAATCGGCTTGAAGGAAGAAAATATATATTTCAGTAATAAATATGCAGACGCTGTAATCCTTGGGGGGAGTGATCAATATCACAATTGGTCTCCGAGAATAAAAGCTGATGAGATTTGTCATTTGAAACCTTCGCTTTTTTTTATTGGACTCGGAGTTTCTTCCAAAGATCTGGATTCGGAACCTTACTTAAAAAAAGAAGAATATAAACGTGATATTCTTGTTGCAAATCAGAAATGCGCACTATCTTCAGTGCGGGACAAAATAACTTATGACTTTCTAAAGAAGATCGGTTATGAAAACGCTGTTATAACGGGCTGCCCAGCCCTATTTCTATTTGATGAAAAAATGCATTTGAATTCTGATGATTCCCCTTTATTACTGACTTTTCCATATCCTCTTCTTCATAAACAAAAAGATAAAAAACTGAACACAAAATTTTCAACTCTGCTAAATACAATAATTTTAATATTGAAGGAACTTTCAAAGCAAAATAGAAATCCAATTCTCGTTTGTCATGATGATAGAGATGTGCCAGTTGTTCAGGAAATATTTCCCGGACACAATGTGTTCTTTTCCAATTATGTCGAAGATTATTATGATTTGTATAAAAATGCAAAGATGGTTATTGGCTCAAGACTTCACGCTACAATTCTGGCAAGTGGAATGGGAATCCCTTCGATAAACATAAATCTAGATCTTCGAGGAAAGGGATTTTCCGAAACTTTTGGTTTAACCGATTGGAATATAGATTATAACGATGCTGACCTCTCCGCTAAAATTAAAGATAGAATAAAACGGATAGATAATAATGATCTTTCGGCTTTTAATGATTTTGCAGAGCTCAGAATGGAATATAAAAAAATTTATGAAAGTTTTATGAAAAAAACTGCAGAAATCATTAAAAGTTCAAAAAAACTAAAATGAACATTCTCTACATTTCTTCAAAAAAAAGATGGGGTGGCGTTGTCAGTTGGATGATCAAAACAGCTTCCGGATTGGAAAAGAAAGGTCATAAAGTATGGATATTGTCTCATCCGGATTCTAAATTGAATAAAAATCTTCCCGGAAATATCAGAATAATATCCAAAAAGTTGGGAGCAGATTACAATCCGTTAATGATTGTTTATCTTATTTATTTCATAAAAAATAATAAAATTGAACTGTTAGTTACTAATATCGAGAAGGAAATAAGTATCGGTGGTTTTGCTGCGAAAATTTGCGGTATTCCAAATATTCGAAGAGTTGGTAATGATAATGATTTCTTTGATCGATTTAAAACAAAATTTAATCATAATTTTTATGTGACTCATTCCATCGTGCCTTGCGATGCAATCAAAGATAAACTCAAACAACAAGCTGAATGGCTGAATATGGAAGAATTTACTACAATTTACAATGGAAGGAATCCTCATTGTTTTATCGAAGAAGAGACCATAAAAAGAAAAAAAGAGATTGGTCTAAGAAAGGAAGATAAAATAATCGGAATTACTTCTCAACTCACAAATATCAAATGCATCGATCAGCTGATAAAAGCTTTTGCAAATATTTCTAAAAAAAATCCCGAATGGAAACTGGTAATTACCGGAGAAGGTCCCGAGCGAAAAAATCTGGAAAAATTAACTTCCGAAATTAATCTAAATAACACCATTTTTGCAGGATTTACAGCCAAGCCAATATTAACAGCTTCCATTTATGATATTGCGGTTTTGACCTCAGAAATCGAAGGATTTCCTAATTCCATAGTAGAATATTTTGCTGCCGGAAAACCGGTCATTGCCACGGATGTTGGCGGAGTAAACGAGATAATTACGGATAATTTCAATGGTTTTCTTATTCCGAGTGGAGAGATCGATTTGTTGAGTAAAAAACTCGAGATTCTCATGAATGATGAAAAACTTCGGAAGAAATTTTCTGCTAATGCTCTTATCACTCTGAATAAAAAATTTACCGAAGATATCATGATCGAGAAACTCGAAAAATTATATGGTAATTTGATTAGACATGCTTAATTATCTGAAATTTATCTATTATTTGCTTCGACCTAAAACAAGATTTATCAGAAGGACTTCCGATGCTATGGGAGATAGTCTCCTTTTATCAGCTTCTTTACAAGGGCTTCGACAAAAATATCCCAAACATAAGATCATCATTGAGAGCAAATGGAAAGAACTATTTATCAATAATCCGAATGTAGATTGGGTTACGAAGCATCATATTTCTACCACGAAAAGACATCTTTTACCAAAATATAAAATTGTGAATGCTACGACTACTTCCATTTACAAACAAATAAGCCGTTATGTCAGCAAAGATAGGATTTTTTATCCCGAAATATTTCTGACGAAAGATGAGATTCAAAATACTCAAAAAAAATATTCCTTTCCTTATATTTCTGTTTGTCCTCAGGGAAAATCAACATTTAGTGCGAATAGAAAAGAATGGGGAAGCAAAAAATTTCAAAGATTACGAAACTATTTTCCGACACTCAAATTTGTGCAAATTGGTTCAAAAACAGATAAACTTTTAATCAATACACTTGATGCAAGAGGGTTGAATATCAGAGAATCTGCAGCAATCATCAAAAATTCTCTGTTTTTTATCGGGCTTGAAGGTGGATTGATGCACCTGGCAAAAGCAGTGGAAAAGAAATCGGTAATAATTTACGGTGGTTTTATCCGTCCCGAAATATCACAATATAAAGAAAATCTGAACATTGTAAATCTAGTCGATTGCTCTCCCTGTTTCAGTTCGGAAGAACCGCACTCGGATTGTTTGGATAAGAAATGTATGGATGAAATTTCGGCTGAATTTGTTTTTGAAGAAATTAAAAAAAGTTTTATGTTGGAATTAAAAGCTTTTAAGTAATGTACCAAAATTTATGAAAGATTATAATACAAATATAATTAGCCACAAAGTTCACAAAGAAACACGAAGACAAAAAATATTTAGTGCAACTTCGTGTTCTTCGTGGCAAAGGAGCAAGAGATGAAAATTGAAATATCGATCGGCGAATTAGTAGATAAAGTCAGCATTCTTTCCATAAAATCAGAAAAAATCAAGTTTGAAGAAAAATTGAAAAACATTAGAAAGGAGTTCGATCTTCTTAATAAGAGTATGGAAGAAATAGGAATATCCATAGATTCGGAGGATTTTAAAAAATTGAAGAAAGTAAACCTTCAGCTTTGGGATATAGAAGACAAGATTCGTAAAAAAGAAACTGACAAAGAATTTGACGATGAATTTATCAGCCTTGCCAGAAGTGTTTATTTTATTAATGATGAAAGAGCAGCGATCAAAAAAAGAATCAATCTGAAATTCGGTTCTGAATTAATCGAAGAAAAAGAGTATGCTCGATACAAATAATTTCGATCTATCCTCGCTAAAAAAAATCCTGATAATCCAGTTTGAACCGTGGGGAGATGTTCTGATTACAGCCGGATATCTGGAAGCAATAAAAAAACGCTTTCCCCAGTGTAATCTAGATTTTCTCGTATCTCAACCATATAATAAGATATTATTTAAAAACCCGTATATCAATGAAATTGTCATACTTCCAAAAGCTAAACACATACTTGATATTATCAACCGGATAAAAATGTTTGTAAATATCGGAAGAAGAAAATATGATCTGATCATCGATCAACAAAATGCTAATCTTTCAGTTCAGACCATTCTGTTTTCCGGAGCAAAATACAAACTTGGCTGGAGAAACGGGAAGGGTAAATTATTGTATAATATTTTTGCTGATCGGGGAAAGGTGCGTTATAGTGCTGCCGAAAGATACGATATTTTAAAACCTCTGGGAATCGAACCTCAACCTGTAAAATTGTTTTATCATATCAAACCGGAATCTAAAAAATATGTAAATAACTGGTTTAAAAAAATGAACTTCTCTAAACCTGTTATTTGTTTTTCTCCGGGAAGTCCATCCAAAGAAAAGATCTGGAAGCAAGAATATTATGCAAAATTAGCGGATAAGATTGCAGCGACAAAGAAGTATGAAATCGTGTTCTTGTGGGCTCCGTCCGAACTGGAAGATGTAAAGTATGTTATGAAAAAAATGCAGTATAAAGCAATTTTAGCTCCTGCTACCGATTTTAACCAATGTGCAGCTTTTATTAAAAAAATAGATTTACTCATCTGCAATGACGGTGGTCTGAATCATCTTTCAGTTGCGACTCAGACTCCATCATTGGCTTTTTTTGGAAGAACTAGTGCCTTAGAATGGTCACCTGAAGGATTTGTTCCCAACCACTTTCATCTGGCAAATCCAAATTATAAATATAATGGTGATCAATCTTTTGGAATATCTCCGACGGATGCCTTTAAAAAATTCTGTGAGATTATGAACTATGAGCAGTAAACTATCAGTAACCGTCATCACAAAAAACGAAGAAAAAAACATTAAAAGATGTTTAGATTCTGTAAGTTGGGCAGATGAGATTGTTGTTGTTGATTCCGGTTCAACAGATAAAACTCTTGAGATCTGTAAAAAATATAATTGCAAGATTATTGAAACTGATTGGTTAGGATTTGGAAAAATAAAAAAATTTGCAGTTGATTCCGCTTCTTATGATTGGATATTTTCCATCGATGCAGATGAAGAAGTGACACCTGAATTAGAGAAAGAAATTAAACGATTGCTTTCCAAGGATAATCCAAAAAACGGGTATAAAATTAAACGAATTTCATTTTATCTTAAGAAATGGATTAGATATTCTGGCTGGAACAGAGATTATCCTCTTCGTCTTTTTAACAGGAAAGCGGGAAATTTTAATGAGAATCTTGTTCATGAGTCAGTGAGAATAAGGGGCGAAATTGGTAAAATAGATAAAATTCTGAAACATTATACCTATCCAAATCTTACCTCCTATATCCTGAAGATGGAGCATTACGCAAATTTAGGAGCAGAAGAAGCGGTTAAAAAAGGAAAGAAGTCATCAGTATTTAATGCTATTTTTCATGGTCTTGCGAAGTTTTTGAAGATGTATTTCGTAGATCGGGGCTTCTTGGATGGGAGAGTTGGATTGGCTCTTTCAATCAACTCGGCATTTTCAGTTTATCTGAAATATCTGAAAATATGGGAAAGAACTGAAAATGTTAAAAAATAATCCTGTTATAATAATTTCCAGAACAGACAGAATTGGTGATTTAATTCTCAGTATTCCAGCAATAAAAAGAACTAGAGATATGTTTCCTGAAGCAAAAATAATTATTCTGGTTAGATCATACAATTATGACATTGTCCGTCATCTTCCCTATGTTAATGATATTCTAAAAATTGATGAATACGACAAAAATGATTTAATTCAAAAAGTAAAATCATATCATCCGGATATTTTTATTGCACTTTTTACAAATAAGAATATCGGAAAATTGTCTCGTAAAAGTGGTGCTTCGATTAGAATTGGTCCTTTATCTAAGTTCCATTCTTATTTCAGTTATAATAAGGGTGTTTTTCAAAAACGCTCTCATTCTGTAAAAAACGAAGCAGAATATAATTTTGATCTGATAAAAAAATTAGATAAGAAAAGATTTAAACAAATTCATGAAATTGATTCAAAAATCTATTATTCCGAAGAAAATAAGAAAAATATCCAATCTTTTTTTGCTGAACAAAAGATAAATAGAAATTATAAAACAATTGTTATTCATCCATTTTCCGGAAAATCATCCAAAAATTTGAAAATAGAACAGTACCGAAAAATTACTCAATTTGTACTCAATCAGAAACCAAATTATAATGTAATTATCAGTTGCAATAATACCAAAGAAAAGGAATGTTTAAGGTTCAAAGAGGGAATAGATTCAGAGTATCTTTATTTATTTATTAATAAAGGTTCAATCCTTGATTTGGCTGCTCTGATTGATACTTCGGATTTATTTATTGGCGGTTCTACAGGTCCAACTCACATTGCCGGGAGTTTGCAGAAAAAAATTGTTGCTTTTTATTCTAAAATTAAAACTCAATCCACGATTCGTTGGGGGGTTTTTAATAATCCAAATGTAAAATATATTCAACCTGATAATCCCTGTAAAAGAAAGTTTGGATGTTCAAAAAAATGTAAATTTTATGATTGTTTTGATAGGATCGACCTTTTTAAGGTAGCAAAGGAAATCGTTCAATATCTTGAAAATAGTGACAAACTAATGTAAAGAAAATGAACCCAAGATACAAGAAAATTTTAATCATTCATACCGCATTTATCGGTGATGTGATTTTACTTACTCCGCTTATAAAAGCTATCAAGAAATGTTTCCCAGATTCTCAAATTGATGTTCTTGTTGTTCCTGCTTGCAAAAATATATTAGAGAACAATCCAAATATAAATACAATTCTTACATTTGATAAAGAAAATAGAAAAATTTCATCTTTCTTTAAAATTTTTGGAAAGTTAAGAGAAACAAAATATGATATCGCATTTCTGGCGCACAGTTCATTGACAACAGCTTTACTCACATTTTTGGGAAAAATTCCTGAAAGAATCGGTTTTGATAGATGGCTTGCCAGATATTTTCTAACAAAAAAAGTAAAATTTCGCAAAAATATATTCAGGATTCAAAAAAATCTTGATTTAATAAGAGCTATTTCAAATGAAAAATTTGAACAGCAAACAGAATTATTTTCAAATAATACAATAAAAAGCAAAATAAATAAATTAGTAAATCCATATAAAAACAAAAAATTGATTGCAGTTGCTCCGGGTTCAATCTGGTTTACAAAAAGATGGCCAGAAGAATATTATTACACCATTTGTAAAAAACTTGTACAAGATAATTATTTCCTTTTTTTGGTTGGGAGTCCTGATGAAAAGGAAGTTTGTGAAAATATAAAACCTGAAAAAAATGCAATCGTGACTGCAGGTAAACTTACTATTCTTGAATCTGCTGAATTGATAAAAAGGTGCGAACTGATGATTTGCAATGATAGTGGTGCTTTGCATCTGGCAAATGCAGTAAAAACAGATGTTTCTGCGATTTTTGGACCAACTGTAAAAGGTAATGGATATTTTCCTTTCAGAGAAAACGATTTTATTTTTGAAGTAGATTTACCCTGCAGACCTTGTGGAAGTCATGGAAGTAAAAAATGTCCTAAAGGACATCATAAATGTATGAGATTGATTAAACCGAAAATAATACTGGGAAAAATTTTATCTCGTTTTATGGAAAATTATGAAATAGAAATTAGCCACGAAGTTCACAAAGAAGCACCAAGATATAAAAACACTTAGTGTAACTTCGTGTTCTTGGTGGCAAAATCAGGAGAAAAAATATCAATAGAAAAATAAAATTACTCTTCAGAATTGGATATGCCTATCACAAAGCAGCTTTTGACCCTGTTATCGAATATCTGCAAAATGATGAGAAATATGATATCTGGTTTTCACTGGATATGGAAAAGAAAAGATATTTATTTCTTGATCTGCCTTATCGAAATAGAATCATCGATAAATGGAAAAAACTCGGTTATCGTTTTACCAAAGAAACCCAAGGTTTTGATATTGTGATTTCAGGAGATACACTTCGAAATTCACAGGATTATGGAAAGACTTTACTGATTTTTCTCAATCACGGAACAGGGATTAAAAATATATTATACCGGAATTTAGCGAGAGTACCAAATGATAAATACCAGATTTTTGTAGAAGGACAACATCGGGTAGATTCTTTGAAAAATTCTCCCTCCTTGGGTAAAAATGAAGTTCATCTTATCGGACTCCCAAAATTGGATTTTTATTTTCAGGGAAGATATGACGATAAATCAAAACTCCTGAAAAAATGGAATTTGGATCCTGACAAAAAAACGATCCTTTTTGCACCAACCTATAAACCGACTTGCTTATACAAAGTAAAAAATGATATTTTTGAACAAACAAAAAATTATAATTTGATCATAAAATTACATCCATACAGTTGGATGGGAAAATATGCTCCTCACAAGCAACATAGAATTTATGAAAGGAGAGTAAAAAAATATCCCCACGCAGTTCTACTTCCCTTTGATGAATTTAATATCGTGCCTTATTATGCTCTTGCAGATACGGTTATGAGCGAAGCTTCCAGCACGGTCTTTGATTTCCTGGCATTTAAAAAACACGGGATAATTTTTGATCTGCCTTGCGATAGATTGAGTCATTCGGATGGTGAAGCACTTCTCGAAATTGATAATCGTGAATTTCTGAAAGGAGCGTTCATTCATATTGATTCAGGTAAACAAATAAAGGAAGCGATTGAGCAGAGTATTGATCCGACTATTGGAATGATCGAAAAAGCAAATGAATATCGCCAAAGATATTTTTATAAACCGGATGGTAAAAGCTCGGAAAGATTTATCAAAAAAATGGAAGAATTATTTTATGAAGGTGGACATGAAAATATACCCTAAACCGAACAATTCATTGCAATAGTTTGAATAGGGGAAGATAGAGTATAAGAATTTAACCAAATTACGAGCAAAAGCTGTCTATTCTAAAATAAAAGAAAGTCATAAAATTTAATATTGAATGACAGAGTTTTTTGTTTGACAGCTATATAGCTACATTTTTTTTCCTGTATAAAGAATAAAGAATATAAAGGAGATGAATATGCAAATTACAATAAAGGATAAGCCAAAGAAACTTGGCGTTCTTATTCCCGGACTTGGCGCTATTGGGACCACTTTTATTGCTGGTATTGAATTAATCAAAAAAGGTTATTCCAAACCGATTGGAAGTTTAACTCAAATGGGAACGATCCGGTTAGGAAAAAGAACAGAAGACAGAACACCAATATTAAAGGACTTTCTTCCGTTAGTAAATATCGAAGACCTGGTCATTGGAGGATGGGATATATTTGAAGATTCAGCTTATGATTCTGCAAAAAACGCCCAAGTTTTAAGTAACGAACATATTGAACTTGTCAAAAATGAGCTGAAGGCTATCAAACCGATGAAAGCAGTTTTTGATAAAAAGTACGTGAAAAAACTCGATGGTTCACACATTAAACAGGCTAAGAATAAATTCGAATTAGCTCAAATGTTAATGACTGATATTGATAATTTCAAAACGGCAAATGATCTAACCGATGTTGTTATGATCTGGTGTGCTTCCACAGAAATCTATATTGAAGAACAAGCTGTTCATCAAACTTTAGAAGCATTTGAACATGGACTTAAGAAAAATAATCCGGCAATTTCCCCGAGTATGATCTATGCTTATGCTGCTATTAAAAAAGGAATTCCTTTTGCAAATGGTGCTCCAAATTTAACTGTTGATATTCCAGCAATATGTGAATTAGCAAAGACTAATAATGTTCCAATCGCAGGTAAAGATTTTAAAACAGGTCAGACTTTGATGAAGACGATCATTGCTCCCGGATTGAAAGCACGGGTTTTAGGGATCAATGGCTGGTTTTCTACTAATATTCTTGGAAATCGGGATGGAGAAGTTTTGGATGACCCGGAATCATTCAAAACTAAAGAAGTGAGTAAACTCGGTGTTCTGGATTCCATTCTTCAGCCTGAAAAAAATCCTGAACTTTATAAAGACCTCTATCATAAAGTTAGAATTAACTACTATCCACCGAAAGGTGATAATAAAGAGGGATGGGACAATATTGATATTTTTGGCTGGCTTGGTTATCGAATGCAGATAAAAATTGATTTCTTGTGTAAGGATAGTATCTTGGCTGCACCGATTGTATTAGACCTTATTCTGTTCCTTGATTTAGCGAAGAGAGTCGGATTTTCAGGAATACAGGAATGGCTTTCATTTTACTTTAAAAGTCCAATGCATCTTCCAAGCCTTTATCCTGAACATGACCTATTCGTTCAATTAGCCAAACTTAAGAATACTTTACGATATATAATGGAAGAAGAGATGATAACACATCTCGGACTTGATTATTATTACGATAATGCTTCGGAAGCTAAATAAAAACTAAGATGAAGGCAGTAATAATTGCAGCAGGATGTGGAAGTCGTTTAAAAGATAAACATAAAGGTATTCCAAAAACTTTATTAACAATTCAAGGAAAACGGATTATTGATGATATTATTGAAAAATTAAGAATTTCAGGAATTTCCGAGATAATCATCATTACAGGATACAAACACCAGGTTTTGAAATCGGAATTATCAAATTATCAAAATTCTGTGATAAAATTATCTTTTGTTTACAATAAAGATTGGAAAAAAGCGAATGGCATTTCTGTATTAGCTGCCAGACATGCTCTTTCCATAAATGATCAATTCATACTTCTGATGAGCGATCACATTTTCAGCAAAGAAATGCTGGAACTAATAATTGAAACAGAAATCGAAAAAGATGAAGCTCTTTTGGCTTTAGATTTTAAGATTGATAAAATTCCTGACCTTGATGATGGAATGAAAATCCAGTGTAAATTAATAAAAGATAATATTTATTTGATCAATCGTTTTGGAAAACAGTTGAATGATTTCAATGCCATCGATTCAGGAATGTTCAAATTAAATTTTTCTTTTTTTGAAGCTCTTGAAAAATCAATTTCAGAAGGCAATCGTTCTCTATCAGATGCTTGTAATATTCTTTCTGAAAAAGGAAAAATGAAAGGAATTGATATAGGTGGATGTTTATGGCTGGACATTGATACACCGGAGATGATAGAAAAGAAATACATTATATCAAATGGTGGGAAATTGATACTCTTGAAGACCTTTATTTGACAAATAAAATTTTTGAAAAGTGATAAAAAAATTAATTATTTTAAAATTATCTCTTCTTTTTGCATTACAGATTTCTGCAAATACAGAATGGACAGTCCTCGTCTACATCGCAGCTGATAATAATCTCAGTCAGGCTGCTTTTGATGATATAAACGAGATGGAATCTGTTACCTACAATGATTCAGTAAAGATTGTTGTGCAGGTTGACCCAAATCAGAATTTAGACTATCCACCATATTTTACCACCGCCAGAAGATATTATATTACTCACGGTGAAAATCCAGATTCAATAGGCTCAATACTATTAAACGATTTAGGAGAGATAAATTCTGCTGACCCGGATGAAGTTTCTGATTTTGCAAATTGGGGATTTTCTACTTATCCTTCTGAAAAAAGAATGCTAATTCTCTGGGACCACGGAAATGGTTGGACAAAAGATGATGAAATCACAAAATCTATCTGTAATGATACAAACTCTGGTGATACAATAAGGGTAGCAAACGGCGAACTTCATCAAGCAATCTCAAATATAAATTATCATCTTGATATTCTTGCTTTTGATGCCTGCCTTATGCAAATGCCAGAAGTAATTGGTGAAATTTATGAATACTGCGATTTTGTAATTGGCTCAGAAGAGGTTGTGCCGGAAGATGGATTACCCTATGGAGATATCACATATCATCTTGATGGTATATTTGACTATATTGTTGAGAATCCATCTTGCTCTACAGAAGAATTCTCTAATGAAATTGTTACAAGATATATAAACTCTTATCTGCCTGGTGGCTCCCAATCACCTTCTGACAATATTTCACTTTCTGCAGTGAATGTTGAATATTTCCCTGAATTTCAAAATAAATTATTTTTATTTACTAATGAATATTCTGATACTCTTTATAATGACATTTATTATGAAATTCTTAATGACATTGATCATGATTATATATTTAACAATTCTATTGATCTCTATCAATTTTTCACGAAACTTAATAACTATCCAGAGTTTCAAGAAGCTTCCGATGAAATTGTATCCATTATAGATTCTATGGTTGTGCGTTCTATTGCAGTATATAATAATGAAATTGTATCAGACATTGGTAGGATGTCAGTATATTTTCCACCAACTTAT
This sequence comes from Candidatus Cloacimonadota bacterium, assembly GCA_023129415.1. Lineage (GTDB taxonomy): Bacteria > Cloacimonadota > Cloacimonadia > JGIOTU-2 > JGIOTU-2 > JAGMCF01. The sequence continues at coordinate 7,222 of JAGMCF010000272.1, read as the reverse complement.
ATTAGATTTTTCGCTGACTGGGAACGATATTATCAACTTTCTTTTGTGCAAGAAATTCGCTGGGACAGATTTCTGAATTTTTACTTTAATGACGACAATCAGGCTCCGTTTATTTCAAATTTTTCAATCACATCGCAAAAAAATTTAGTTCAATTTTCATGGGACGCAATTGATCCATCTTTTATAAAGTACACAATTCAATATAATCCTGATCACGACAGTTTATATATACCAATTCATGACTCAACTTATATTTATTCCCATAATTATACAACAACCTTGCCTTCAGGAACTTTTAATTTTATATTAAAAGCAATAGATGAATTTGAAAATAAATCTTGTGTTTGGAAAACTGCTATTATTTCTGATGAACCTGTTTTCAAATTCTTTCCTAATCCATATAATATAAATAATAAGAAAAACGGAAAATTTATTTTCTCTACAGGTAATTCAAAAAAGGCTGAAATATTTATCTATAATTTTGCTGGAGAACTTGTTCAAAAATTAGAAAGACCTTGCGAAAAATATTCAACCTGCTTGATAGAATTTGTTGAGGTATATCTTGCTTCTGGAATATACTTTTGTGTACTTAAAACAGGTGATAGGACTAATATTTTAAAATTAGCAATAATAAAATAAAACCTTCTGTGTATAAATTGTGGATAAGTGGTCTTCCAAAGGCTTCATTTCTTTTAATCTACACAATAATGGTAAGTTACATAATTTCATTATTATTTTGAAAAGTGCATAAGTTCAGTTTTTGAAACTTGTGAAATATCAATTAGTTAGAAAAAAATGGCTCATTTCTGAGCCTTTTTAATCAACAACTTTTAAGCATAAATTATACTTATTTAAACTTCTCTTCACCACCAAAATTTCTGTATAAACTTAATGAATTAAGATTTTCTTCATCATCTTTTGAAAGTTTATTTGTGAGCATTCTTGTAATCAACTTGCCAATTCCGGGACCAAGCATAAACCCTTGACCACACATTCCAACAGCAAGGATGAAACCTTCTACCTCTGTTTTGCCAATAATCGGGAAACCATCTGGAGTTGCAGGATACTGTCCTCGCCAGGTTCTTCTTACCTTAATATTTTTCAATTTAGGAAATAACTCAATCATTCGTCTGGATACCTGAGGTAAATATGCTGAGGTTGAACGACTGTCTGTTCCTTTAATTGGTGGCTCTGGTGTAATACAAAAAACAACCTGACCTTCTGTATTCTGATAAAAATAGTAATTTTGTGAATCCAATCCTGGTCGTAAATCCACTACCATTGGTTTAAAAAAAGTTTGGACAGGTTCTGTAATACCACCTTCATGACTGTCTGGTTGAACTGGAATATTTAGTCCAACTATTTTACCGATTTTTTTGGCACTATTTCCGGAAGCATCAATTAAAAATTTGCAATAATATTCTCCCTTATTTGTTATAATACTACTAATTCTACTATTTGACTCTTTAATGCCAATAACTTCCTCATTAAAATGATATTCAGCACCAAATTCTTTACTCTTAAAATAAAAGGCATTCAAAGATAGAAGCGGTGATGCACTTCCATCTTCAGAAGAAAAAGTAGAACCATGCAGATTCTCTTTGCATATTCCGGGAACTAATTCCAGATATTCCTCAGAAGAGATCCAATCTATATTCAAGCCAAAACTTTTTTGTATTTTTAGAAGGACTTTTAGCATCTTCTCATGCTCGTCTGTATAAGCCGGGAAAGAATATCCATTTGATTGCCATTCAATATCATCACCATATTTCTCTTTCCAGGTAGAAAATACATCTATAGATTCAAGTGAGATATGAATTTTTGCTTTATCAGAATGAGTGGCACGAATTCCGCCAATTGCCTTTTTATTTTGTCCTTGCCCGGGTGAAGGAAGCTTTTCTAAAACCAAAACACTGAATTTTTCTTCAGCCAAGGATAGTGCAGTTGGAACACCAACAGAGCCAGAACCAATGATTATTACATCATAGTTTTTTTTCATATTTCTTATTCACCACAAAAAACACATAAATTATTTTTAGCCACGAACTACACGAACTAACACCAACAAAATATAATTTATAAAATTGAATTTTTTGGACTTAACCCAAAACGAAGTTGGGGTTGAGAACAGACAAAATACACATTTTGCAATCCTAAACTTATGTATCAAAAAAAGGAAATTCCTATGAAATAAATTTAAACATTTTTTTATTTTCTGTGTCAATCTGTTTTATCAGAGTTATCAGTGTGCTATTCCATATTTGAAAAAGTCCCAAGTGGCACCTCAATAAATAAGGGCCGTTTTGTATTTCTTGTAATCTGATCCAAACTATATCCTTCTTCTCTATACATTTTTAGAATAAGACTTTCACAGGTTTTTGAACCACAAGCACCCATTCCAGCACGAGTTATTCCTTTAAGCTGATTCATATCTGTAACACCTTTTCTTATCCATTTACGAATCTCACCAGCAGTAACGCGCTCACAACGGCAAACAATAACATTATCATTAATCTTTGGAATGATTGGATTAGGCAATAGTTTTGAAATCTCTTCATCTTGAATTCTTATTCCCGCAATCCTCTTAGCTATACTTTTTGGAGATTTGATTTGAATAATCTGTGTTTTTGTTTTTGTATCCCTTACCTTTATAACCTCAAGGGTGTCCAAGAGATTGCCATCTATATCAACCATATTTATTTTTTGTCCCACTTTAATTGGATAATTTTGCACCTCATAAGGTATAGAAACTGCAGGAAATTCAGCATTTTTGCGGTAATCTACCAGAGTGATGGCAAGAGCCGGACAAATAGTCAAACACAATCCACAACCTGTGCAATTACCTTCAAATTTTGGAATTCCCATCAAACTATCATGCTCAATGTTAATTAAATTTAATGGACACACAGATATACAGGGATTGCAAGGAATTTCTTGAATACAATGAAGTATAGGCAAAACGCCTGATTCTTCTTCGGGAATAATATAAGGATAAGTTTTACCTGGAGGGCTTTTTAGAATTTCTGCTTTATGTGCCCACTCTTCTGGAATATCCATTTCACATTTCCCCAATTCTTTAGCAATTTTTATACCTGCTATTTTCCCATTAAACATAGCTGAAGAAGCCTCTGCTATCTCCTGTGCATCACCGGTCGAATACACTATCATATTTGCTTCTTCAGCTTCTTTTTGAAATTCATTAATAGAATCCAAACCAACGGCAATAAGAACTGTATCGCATGCTATTGTCTTCTCAGTTCCTACTAAATAGTTAAAATCCTTATCGACCTCAGCAATAGTAACTGATTCAACTCTATCTTTCCCATTAGCAGAAAGGATGGTATGAGATGTATATATTTGTACACCTAAACGCTTTAATTTATCTTCGTGGACTTTATAGCCACCACATTGTGGTAAAGCTTCTGCCAGACCAACCACAACAATACCAGCCTGTAAAGCATGATAACCAGCAATAAGTCCGACATTTCCACCACCGATTATAAATATCCTTTCAGAAGGCAATACTAAATCACGATTGACAAGAGTTTGAAAAGCTCCAGCCCCATAAACTCCGGGAAGTGTATTTCCAGGAAAAACCAGCATCTTCTCTCTCGCTCCGGTTGCATTTAGAATTATTTTTGGTTTTACAAGAAAATACTTTTCTCCTCGTAAAATGCCAACTTTCTGATCACTAAATACAAATAGAACGATGCTATTTGTCCAAACCTTTACATGAGGATGTTCTTGTAATTCTTCAGCTAAAATTTTAGCAATGTCAATTCCACGTGTCCCGGCATAGCAATCTTCAATAGAACCAAAAAATTTGTGAGTTTGTAATACAAGCTTGCCACCCAATTCTGTTTTGTCATCAACCAGGATTAATGAAACATTACTTTTTGATAATTCAATTGCAGCTGAAAGTCCAGAAGGACCACCACCAATTATTAAAACTTCAGTTTCTACCTTTTCTATAGGTTTAAATTTTACATTTTCTTCAACTTTGGGTAATTCAGGAAGCCCTTCACAACTCTGGATAATCATATTCTCTTTAACTTCGGTCATACAAGATTTCACAGGAAGTCCATTTGCAATAACAGCACATTGAGCACACTGTCCATTTGCACAAAATAAACCTTGGGGACTATTATCTTTTTGATGATGTCCAAAGATGTAAATACCATTAGCAATCAGGGCAGATGAAATCATCTCACCTTCACAGGCAAAAAGTTTCTTACCATTCCAATAAAATGGAATAGTCTTTTTCTCTTTAACTTCCAATATTGGATGATATGTTATTCTTTTCATCTGAAAATCCCTTCGCCACAAAGGCACAAAGACACAAAGTAAAAAATTAGAAACATGATGAATTCAACAACTCTAATGTAATTTTCATGCTCCTTTGTGTCCCGATTTGGTTTCGGGACATGTAGGTTTCATATGTAAAGAACTTTCAAATAAACGATCCAACACCATTTGTAATGGTGTTTATTATTCTCAAATAAAGATTTCAAAATTGAAATAAACAGGATTACAAATCCTGTTAGATCAGATTGTTTCATAATCAACTATGTATACTTGATTATTTTCATGCTCTTTTGTGTACCGATTTTTTTTAGGGACATGTAGGTTTCATATTTATATTATTTTGTAATCAATTCCTCTGCTGTTCATCATCAACTCCCATTCATCATTCAATATTCATTATTCATTATTCATCATTTAATATTCTGCCTTATAACCCTATATCCCCTATTCCCTTATTTCCTTTAAATATTCTACATGACCTTTACCCACACCTTTGACTTCACAACCAAGTTTCAAATATTTCATTATCTTTTCATCAGTTAAGAAGTTGGAACAATCAACTATAAAAGAGGGTTTTCCACATGCTTTAATAACTTCTTCTGGTTCTAAATCAAGATAAATTTTATGTCCAACAGCAAATACAACTATATCAGCATCTTGTAGAGTAACATTTATATCTTTCTCAACTTTCATATTTCCAACTTCTGGCCAAGTTTCTACTAAGGGATCATGAACAGACAGGATAGCATCTTTTTCCATTAAACTCTCCCAAAGTAATTTTGAAGGAGAATGTCGAGTATCAGCAACATCCTTAAGATAAGAAACTCCTAAAATTGCAATTCTTTTATCTACTAATCGTGGAAATATCTCTTCAATTAACTCAACTGTATGGAAAGACATTGTATCATTAATATTTACAGAATGGATTGCAATAGGAAGTGTTTCATCTAAATTAAACAATGTCTCAGCAGCCCAATTTGCCAGAACAGGATCCTTAGTAAGACAGTATCCACCAACACCTAAACTGGGTTTAAGCATATTATCATGAGTTCCCTTTCTTACTTTAATAGATTTTATAACCTCAAAAAGATTGACTCCAATTTTTTCTGCCATTTTTGCCCATTCTAACATTAGTGCAATATTAGTTGCACGATATGAATTTTCCAAGACTTTTGCAAACTCAGATGCATTTGTGCTGTCAAGACGATAAAATGGGTAATTTTCTGTATCCAAAACATTATTCAGGAACTCTTCAGCTAAATCTGCACTCTTATTGTTAACACCTGAAAAGGTTCGCCAGAAATTTCGTATTGAACTAACATATTTAACACCCGGCATTACTCGTTCATAAGAATGAGCTATTAGTGGTGGATTCTTTTTAATATTTATTTTTCTTTTCTTAAATTCTTCTTCAATGACAGGTTTTACCACCTTTTCACATGTTCCTGGAGGAACAGTGGTTTCTACCAAAACCAGACATTCTGGTGAAATATTTTTCCCAATTGTGCGCATCCCTCTTCTAAATGCTGACAAATCACAATAACCAGTTGAAGCATTTCCAAAGACAGGCTTTATAGCATCTAATTGGATGTCTACCACAACAATGTCTGCCAATTTATAAACATATTTATTCCATGTGGCTCGCAGTGTCTTCTTTTCTTTAACACAACGAGGAAAAATTCTTGAAATTTCTGGATCTTCTGCGTGAACTGGTGGCTCACCACTATTAATAACTGGAATCTTCCAATATGACCGTCTGGAAACAAGATCATGACCATGCACAAAATAATATGGATTTCCATTACCATCTTCTGCATCTGCGACAACGGCAGCCATTACAGACCCCACAAAACCCATTCCCTGCACTACTACAATTTCCCTACCAAGCCTTCTCTGTTCATTAGAGATTGTCTTTAAATTTTGAATCTCTTCTCTGTCCTGTTCAGGTGTTGGAAATCTAAATTCTCTACCATCTGGTGCTACTGAAATAGGCATAAAGTCTCCTTTGATGTTATAGGTTATTTTTTTATGTTGTTAAAATTATTAGTAATTAAATTTTGCAAAATGCAAATAATGTATAGAAATCTAAAAAAATTACAAAAAGAATGAATAATATAATAATGCCAGCAAGATATTATACAAATTAATCTGCTATTAATTTTACATTCTCCAATAAATTTTTTGCCCTTTTCTTATGTTATATTACTGTTGTCAAGAATTTCCATTTCATTTTATAAATCAAGGAATTAATCCCGCTCATCTAACCATCCAGCAGATTTCTTAAGTTTTCTTTTAAAGAATTTTCCATTATTTTTTGGGTCTTTTGCTTGATGATATTTGAAGTAAATTTCATCTCCAACTATTCCTACAATCTCAATTTTTCCCGTTCTATGAGACATAACATATCTGAATCTTTTACTATGACCATTCAGTTTCCTCTTCGCCTGTTCAACTATTTCATACCCTTTGTAGAGTGGTATTTGAAAGAATTGTTTAACTCTCTTAACAGGTCTACATTGAAAAACATAATAAGGATTTATGCCTATGCTAACCAATTTGTTTTGCAGTTCAGCTAAAATATTTGGATCATCATTAATGTCTTTCATAAGAACAGTTTGGTTATTTAAAATAACTCCAGATTTTAACAACTTGTTTATAGCAAAAATTGATTGAGTTGTAATTTCTCGTGGATGGTCTATCTGAGTGACTACATATATTCTTCTATCTGGCAACGAATATTTTTTAAATAATTTCCCAAGCTCTTCATCTTCAATAATTCGGTTAGGTAAATATACAGGCACCTTACTGCCAAATCTTATGAAATTCAAATGAGAGATTTGAGAAAGTTTTTCTAAAAATTGTGCAATTATTCTTGTTGATAATACAAGTGGGTCACCACCGCTTATAAGCACATTGT
>JAGMCF010000271.1 GCA_023129415.1 Candidatus Cloacimonadota bacterium | reverse complement strand
GTATAATATTTGAAAATTTATTTATCTACGAATTAATTCGATTAAAAAATCTCTGACTGAAGTCAGATAAGCTAGTTGGATTTATCCAATCATAATAATATAATATTAAGATATCTTTTAATAAATCAAATGATTAATTGATGATACAACTTTTCAGAAATATTTGGGAGTATGCAAAAGATTTTAAATTTTTCCTTGACATCAATACAAAGGTATTTTTGGAAATACTTAATTAATCTAAATATTTCTTAATAAAAAAATAACTGGAAGACAAAAATGACGGAAGCAATATCAAAACAATCAAGTATTTTTTCAAATCAGAAACCAATAATTTTTATAATAGGATTAGCAGCTGCTACATCAGGTTTACTATTCGGAATCGATGTTGGAATAATATCAAATGCAATCCCTTTTATAGTTAAGGATTTTAACATTGGCATTGGAACTGAGCAATCTATAGTAAGTGCATTATTATGGGGGGCTGCAATTGGAGCTGTGATTAGTGGAGCATTAGCAAAAAAGATAGGTAGAAAGCAAACCCTTGAGTCTGCAGCATTAATATTTATTTTGGGTTCAATGTGCTCTTCTATTGCTACTTCAGCAGGCATTTTGATAGGTGCAAGAGTATTTCTTGGATTGGGTGTTGGATTAGCCTCATTTACAGCACCTCTGTATTTATCGGAAATGGCTCCCAAAGAGGTAAGAGGAGCTTTAATCTCTATGTACCAGTTGCTTATTACAATAGGAATAGTTTTAGCATTTTTGAGTGATACCTATTTCGGAACTTATGCCAAGATACATGGAATAGTTGGAGGACATTGGCGTTTGATGCTTGGGATCCCGATAATTCCTGCAGGCTTAATGTATATTGCAGTTTATTTCCTGCCAAACAGTCCACGCTGGTTAATGTTAAAAAATAGGAAAGAAGAAGCTAAACAAGTTTTAAACAAACTTAGAAAAACAGAAGCAGAAGTTACTTCTGAAATTAAGGGCATTGAGAAGGATCTTGCCTTTAAACAAAGTGGTTTTGCATTATTCTTTGGCAATAAATACTTTCGCCATGCTGTTTTTTTGGGGATTGGCTTACAAATAATTCAGCAACTTACAGGCATAAATGTTATAATGTATTACGCTCCGGAAATTTTTAAGATTGCAGGTTTTACAACTCAAGCTCAAACAAGCTGGGGAACAGTTATCGTGGGAGTTACTAATGTGCTTGCAACCTTTATTGCTATTGGATTGGTAGATAAATGGGGACGTAAACCAATTATGTATCGTGGATTTATTGTTATGGGTATTTCCATGTTAACCGTAGGATTGATGTTCAGGCTTGGTGTTCATTCACATCATGCTTTTTCGTTTATAGCCATTGCCGGCATATTGACTTTTATTATTGGATTTGCCTTTAGTGCAGGCCCAATCATCTGGGTTTTATGCTCCGAAATCTATCCTCTTCACGGGCGTGATTTTGGTATTACCGTCAGTACAACCACAAATTGGGTTGTAAATGGCATTGTTGGTGCTACATTTCTTACTTTGCTTAAAGTAATTGGTCCTGCAAATACATTTTTCATTTATGGCGGAATTGAAGTCCTTTTCATAATCATATTTGTTTTATTTGTTCCGGAAACAAAAGGTGTATCTCTCGAAACAATTGCTTCAAATCTCTTGGCGGGTAAAAAATTAAGAAATATTGGCAGCTAAATTAATATAGTAATTGAAAGAAGGATAATTTGATGAAAAGAGAATATATTGCAGCAGTAGATATTGGTGGCACAAAAATAACTGTCAGTATTTCAAACATCGATGGAATAATCGTAAAAATTTATCAAAAAGTTAAATTAGAAGGTGCAGATAATAAGACTATCCCGAAGCAGGTAGAAAATTTGATAAACTTTGCATGCAATAAAGGGAAAATCGATATCGGGGATATTATTTCAATTGGGGTAAGTACTGCAAGTCCATTTGAAATTAGAGGAAGATATCATGTAGTAGTATCTCCAAATTTATGCAATGTACCTGATAAAAATACTTGGGAGTATATCCCACTTGAGGAAGAACTATCAGAAGCATTTCCAACTCAAAAAATAAAAATTGGAAATGATTGTGTTACCGCTCTGATAGCAGAGAAACTATTCGGTGCTGCACAAAATGAAGATAATTGTGTGTATGTTACATGGAGTACTGGAATTGGATTAGGTTTGTGTGTAGATGGAAATACTTTACATGGGAAAAATGGAAATGCAGGACATGCTGGTCATCAACTGTTGGAGGAAAACAGCCATTCTGAATGCGGATGTGGAAATTTTGGGGATATGGAAGGGCTTGTATCAGGTACAGCTATCCAAAGAGATTTCAACGATTCCCCTGAAAAAGCTTTTGATGAATTTCAGAAAGAAGACGGATTTGCAAAAGCTAAGACAGTAATAGAAAATGCTATAAGAAGATTTTCAAGAGGACTTTATAATGTTGCAACCACATTAGATACAAAATTGTTCGTTATTGGAGGAAGTGTCTTTTTAAATAATCAGAAGGTGCTTTTGCCCCTTATTGAAAACGAATTTAAAAAATATTTCCCAGCCATGACCAAAAATGTGTACTTTAAGTCTTCTGAATTGCATAATTACCTTGGGGATATTGCTGCATTGAGTCTTGTTATGCCTGAACAATGGATTAAAATATGGAATAAGAATACACCTTGGCAAAATGCTCCATCTATGATCAAGTTGAATGAAATGGGAAATGAAGTTTGATTTACAAATGCAGCAAACTACAATCATAAGTAAAATAGTAAAATTAGGAAAAACAATCCATATTTAGATTAATAAATTGTAAAAAATAATGATAATTTATAAGGAGAAGATGTAAAATGAAAAATATCAAAAATAATCCTTTCTTGAAAGTTAGAAAAAACAAATATGATGCTATTCCTTTTGACAAGATTAAAACTGAAGATTTTATGCCATCAATTGAATATGGTCTTGAACAAGCCAGAGAGAATATTGAAAAAATAAAACACATAAAAGATAGACCCACATTTGATAATTGCATTCTTTCCTTTGAGACAAGTTCTGAGTTTCTTGATGAAGTATCTACAACATATTTCAACCTGTATGGTGCGGAATCTGACGCTGAGTTCAAAAAATTGGCTCAAAAGATATCACCAATGTTAGCAGAATACAAAAGTAAAATACTTATGGATGAAATACTTTTTGGAAAAGTTAAAAAAGTTTACGATAATAGAAAATCCTCAAATCTTAATGATGAACAAATCCGATTGGTTGAAGAGACTTATAAAAGCTTTGTAAGAAATGGTGCATTACTTGAACCGGATAAGAAGGAAAAATTAGAAGAACTGGATAAGGAACTTTCAAAACTGGGACCCAAATTCTCTAAAAATGTACTGGATGCAACCAATGCATTTGAATTGCATATCACCAATGAAGATAAACTTTCAGGATTACCTGATACTGCAAAGGAAGCTGCTGCATATACCGCAAAACAAAAGGGAAAGGATTCCGGTTGGATGTTCACTCTTCAATTTCCGAGCATAATGCCTGTTTTGACCTATGCAGATGATCGAGGATTACGGAAAAATATAAATACTAAATTTGGCTCCAGAGCATTTGGAGATAAATTTGATAATCAAGATATTTTGAAAAAGATCGCAGCCCTTCGTCAGGAGCGAGCAGAACTTCTTGGATATAAAACTCATGCTGAATACACTCTTCAGGAAAGAATGGCAGAAAAAACGAAAACAGTGGAGGACTTCTTTGAAAGAATTTTTTCAGTTGCAATGCCAGCAGCTAAAAAAGAAATCTCTGAAGTAAAAGCTCTTGCAAAAGAACTGGATAGTTTGAATAATATCTATGGCTGGGATGCAAAATATTATTCAGAAAAATTGAAGAAAAGAAAATTTGATTTCGATGAAGAAGAACTACGTCCATATTTCAAAATGGAGAATGTAATTGATGGTATTTTTAAGGTAGCTAATAAATTATATGGTTTAAAATTTATACAAATAAATGATGTTCCTGTGTATCATCCTGATGTTAAAGCATTTGAAGTTACTGATGATTCTGATACATTTATCGGTTTGCTTTATCTGGATTTATTCCCAAGAGAAACCAAACAAGGTGGAGCATGGATGACCACATATAGAAGTCAAGGATATTATAAAAGCAAAATTCGTCGTCCACATGTATCAATAGTTGCTAACCTTACTCCGTCCACAGATAAAACCCCCTCTTTGTTGAGGTTAGGAGAAGTTACAACTATCTTTCATGAGTTTGGTCATTCATTACACTCTTTACTATCTGAATGTACATATCGCTCATTAAGTGGAACAAATGTGTATTGGGATTTTGTAGAGCTTCCATCTCAAATTATGGAAAATTGGGTTACAGAAAAGGAAACATTGGATCTATTTGCCTTTCATTATAAAACAAATAAGAAAATGCCAGACGAACTCATACAAAAAGTTAAGAAAGCCAAAACATTCAATAAAGGAATGATGAATATTAGGCAATTAAGTTTTGGTTTATTGGATATGGCATGGCATGCACATGATCCAAGAGCAGTTGAAGATGTTGAAGCATTTGAAGACAAAGCAATTGAAAAAACAAGATTACTTCCCAAAACCAAAGGGACAAACTCATCATGTGGCTTTGTACATATCTTTCACGGTGGGTATTCATCTGGATATTATTCTTATAAATGGGCAGAAGTTCTGGAAGCTGATGCATTTGAATTATTCGAACAAAAAGGTATATTTAATAAGGAAGTTGCAACTTCGTTTAGAAATAATATACTTGCTCGAGGTAATACATTTCATCCAATGGAATTATATGTAAAATTCCGTGGTCAGAAACCAGACCCAGACGCGATGTTGAAAAGAGATGGATTATTGTAGATTCAAAATTTAAAATGTAAAATTAAAAATTAAAATTTGGGTTGTTATCAAAAATACGATAGTTAAGATGAGCAGTCAGGGACCATTCCCTGACTGTGGACGTAATGAATGTATAAAACTACGACTATCATCCTCAGCAAGTGGTCACTGACGACACATTAATAGAATATTGAATAAAAAATAACCTAAACAGTTTAATATCTACCTGAATCGAATTCTGAGTAACAGAGTTCAATAATTCATCTAAATCAATATCCCGGCAATACATGCGGTCATCATACATGCAAGATTTGCCGCAATAAGTGCACGGAGACTTAAACGAGCAAGAACTGATTGACGAGAGGGTGCTATTGCTGCAATTGCTCCGAGTGACATCCCTATAGTGCTTAAGTTTGAGAAACCGCATAATGCGTATGTGGTAATAGTAACTGCTCTTGGTGAAAGTATTGTCAGTTGTGATTGCAAATTAACATAAGCTACAAATTCATTAAGGATAACCTTCTCACCAAGCATTGTACCCACAGATAAAGCCTCTTTCCATGGAACTCCAAGAAGAAAAGCTATTGGGGAGAACAGATAACCCAGAATAAGTTGAAATGTTAAATTTGGAATTCCAAACCAGCTTCCAACCCACCCAAGAAGTCCATTACACATTGCCA
>JAGMCF010000270.1 GCA_023129415.1 Candidatus Cloacimonadota bacterium | reverse complement strand
CAGAGGGAATAGAGTTACCAAGTGCAAAACTTGAGTTACTTAATTTCCTCCCACTTTACAGTAAAAATCTTTTTTGTATAAAGTTCCATTGCACTTAACGCCATTTTATACCCGGCTCCAGTATCTAATCCAATCTTATCATCCCCAATAAATACTTTACTTAATGGTGTATGACCAAACACAATAATTTTATCCATCCCAGTTGGATAATAGATAAACTGATATCTGATCCAGATTAAATCCTCTAACTTCTGATCTTCAAGAGGAATACCAGGCATAATTCCCGCATGCACAAAAAGAAAATTATCCTCAATATGATAATACTTCAAACTTTTTATGAATTCAATATGATTATCTGGTATAGCATTTTTCAAATCTTCTAATACAGCATCTGCACCAGCATAAGAAATTGCTGTGTATTCACCTCCATTATATTGATATGATTCTCCATACATTGCTTTTTCATCAAGTCCAAGGAACGAAAGCAACATATCTTCGTGATTTCCTCGCAAAAAAACACAATTATATTCTTTTGCAAAATCCAGCAGGAAATCAATAACTTCTTTGCTTTGAAGTCCCCTATCAATATAATCACCGAGAAATACAAATTTATCAGTCTTATCAGGTTTTACCTTCTTCATAAGAAACTTAAGCATTTTGAATTGCCCATGAATATCTCCAACTGCAATCAGTCTTTTATTTGATACTTGTTGTAGCGAAGCGAAAATCCCGACAAGTCGGGGATACTTGATACTTGATACTTGATCATTCTTTTTAGTTATCAATTTTAAATTTCCAGTTTTCAGTTTCTACCTTTTTAGAACTTGAATTCAACCCATATATTCAGAGCAGTTGTATGAGTAGATTTACCGGATTTTTTCTTACTATAATCATATTTTCCAGTCAAACCCCCATTTATGTCTTTGCTAAAACTATATGAAACTCTCGGTTCAATTTTCAGATTATTAGAATTGATTTGTGTATCCCATATTTTATTATCAGGTAGATATCTCTGATTAAAATTTGAAGTGTATGAAATATCTAAATTCGTATCCAATTTGTTTTTCATCTTAATTCTCTTTAGCAAGGGAATTTTAATCCCTTTTTCAGATTGGAAGGAATATTTTATACCTGCAGAAAAGGTTAGTCTATTGTCTTTATTTTCAATTTTCGTGTTATAATTTATATCATAAGAATAAGTATAGCTGCCCGATAGTTTAGGGTTTAAGGTTTTTAACACATTTATTGGTAATGAAATTGATGAATTTAGAGTAATCTTATTTATCTCCGAGGGAGGTGTTGGACCTGTTTTGGTTACTTTACGATTTGCACCACTTGAGACAGAGGAATTAGATACTAAATCCCAGGGAATTATATTGTCCAATCCACCATAAGTTAAAGTAATATCTGGTAATGTGTAAGAAGTAGTATTGGTTTTTCCACTATATTTATTTGCGAAAGTTTGTTTATAGTCAACCTTAACATCTGCATCAAGTGTTGGTAAAATATTAAAACGATTTGAAGTTGAAATAGAAATGCTATTTGTTTGATCATAAGATTTCAAAACCCCATATTCTAAATCAACCAGACCAATTTGATAATTAAAATCTGGAAGTGAATCAGATGGGACATAATATTTTGTATTATATTTATTTGAATAAGTGAACTTTGTAGAGCCAAGTGTTTTTATTCCAAAACCAACCAATTGTCCTGAGATAGAAGCAACACGCTTAAAGGGTGAAATTTTAATAACTTCCTTCTTAACCTCTTCTTTTTGTATTTCAAGTGAGTCTAATTTTTCTTCATTTTCCATATCATCAATTTCAGTTCCATCAAGCAAGTCTTTCCCAGGTTGCTCTTCATCTTTCTTAATCTCTTCTTCTTGTATTTCAAGTGAGTCTAATTTTTCTTCATTTTCTATCTCACCAATTTCAGTTTCATCAAGTAAGTCTTTCGCAGCTTTCATCAAATCTTTGCCCCATTTATTAAATTTCAGTGTTAATCCAGCATTTATAGTTCGGTCGTTATTTACTTCGTATTTTATGAAGAGAGTATCGTTAACTTTATTCTCCCTGCGATTCTGACCATAATTTGTTGCATATTTTGTTGAAAAATTAATGAATTTAAGAAAGCTCGGATTATATTTAAGATTAATCTTTTGAGTTCTATTAGATTCGATTCCGATATTAATATTTTTCTTTAAATTTCTTTTTTGAAGGTCACGAGTGGTTTGTAATGTATAGTCTGTTTGCAAATTAGAAAAGATTTCATAATCAATTTTGAAATATGGTTTTAGTTTCTCGTCAGGTTTTTTTAACTCTTTAATAAATTTATATCCCTCACCAGTTTCCTTTTTCCAAATATCTGAATGACTATAGTTATAATCAAATTTAAAGGCAACTTTCTGTGGTAGATAATATATCTTAAAATCCTTAAGAATGCCTATTGAATTATTTTTTGAAAAACTCAAATTATAATTTGCTGAACCACTGTATTGCATGGAAGTATCTTTCCTTGTTGGTGATAAAGATACTTCATCTGAAATTCTTGCAGAAAGATTTAAATTATCTATAAGATATTTTACAATTGTGTTTGATGATTTCTTACTTTTGCTAAAAGTTATTGAGGCATTTTTTGTTTCAGTCAAAGTCTTTAATGAATCCTTTTCAGCCTCTGAGGTTAATTCAACATCTGAATTCGGTTGAAAACGCGGTTTACTTTCAGAAAAGGAATAGTCAATTTTTAATGGTATATTAAATCCCCCTGAAGCAGGTAAAAATTTATGTAAATTAATCTTATTATTAAGAGTATATTTATATTTATTAGTGCCACTTCCTCTATCCTGACCTAAAGTATAAAAATTCGGAGTTTGATTATTAAAGCTTGCACTAATGTTTAAAAGGTCTGCTACTTTGGCAGTTAGAGTTATACGAGAAGCAACTCCAATATCATCACATGGATTTGCTACTCTAATATCATCAAAATAAATTTTACCACTGAATGTAGAATCTCCAGTATCAGGTCTTAATAATCCTACAACAATCTGTTTAACATATCCAAGAGAAGGATTCCCTACAATTCTGAAACATTTAGTTGTATCAGGCACATCTGGCTTTTTCAACCCTGAAAAATCTACAAAATCAATTGATATTTCCTGCCAGCGGTCTTTATCCATCTTTTGACCAATATCTTTATACAAATTAATTTCTTTTCTATATTCATAATAATTTGAGGTATCTGCACCTATTCTAAAAATAATGGTTTCCTTATCAGTCTCAGCGGAAACTTCAGTCTGTCCATAAACCCAAAATTTTACCTTATCATACAAAAGAAGATTTACTGCATCTATAAAATTCTGTCTTGCATAAAGATAACGATTGGGCCGAATATCTGTGCAATCAAGAAAGATGGACTGTTCAATTTGTTTTTCTTTTGTTCTTTTTTCTTCTCTTTTATCAACTGAACCTGGTGGTGGAGTATAATTAGGGTTCTTCTTATTATTGTCTGTAGCAATTTCAAATTTTTCGCTGATTCCTAAAAATGTGGAGTCCACAACAGTTAGCGAAGTATCCAGTATCGCAGAAGCTTTCCATTTGTTTCCAACAACATCTATAGATGCAATATCAATAGTTATTGATGAAGATGAATTGCTTTTTGCCCATATTCGTGCATATTTTATCAGAGAAAAGTCAACATTTTCAGCACCTACTTCAGTATAATAAGTTGAATCTTGTAATGGAATACGAATAAATTTCCATTCTTTATTTTCAGATTCGGAAATTACTATTTCAGAATCTATATCCAGATTACCTAAATCTATTGCATATTGTAGATAATTATTTTTCACATCAAAAGTATTATTTCTATTCAAATCCTCACTATCAAGTTTATCATTTTCTTCTGTGCCATTGATTTGACTGTATTCATTTGAATTAGTGCTATAATAATAGTCATCATTACCATCATCTACATCAGGAGTACCATCTTGAGAGTGGTCTTTTGGAGGGGAGGGGTCTTTGCCTTTAACACAATCCAAACCAATGTCCTCTCCGATATCCAGTTCACCATCTTTGATACCATTAACGGAGCCATCTTCTTCATCTAATCCATTGTTTGGATTCAAAATTGGATAATAATCTTCACTAATATATCCTAAGTCTAAAAAAAGTGTATCTCCAGGATTCTCATCAGATTTCATTGTTAGTTCCAAATACTTTTTCTTAGAAAAATTGGCGGATATAGTGCCAAAGGATTTCATAATTCCACCCCAGTACCGGGTCTGTGTTTCAGTTGGAGTGATTTCTAATTCCAAAACAGATACATACTCTCTTTCTTCCCGCTCTGTCAAATCTTGATAAATATCTTTCGCTTGAAATTTATGATAAGGATTATACCATTGCATATCTCCTCTTGAAGATGGATTTAAAGTATCAACAATATTTGAAGTATCAACGATTCCAATTGGAAAACTTGCAAATGTCCAATCAGTTCGTCCAATACCTAAAGAATACGATTCAACCACTCCTTCCATATCATCTATATATGCTTCTTGTTTATCTGTTGCATTCGGATTTGGAATATTCATCGCAACTTCCCCGGAGAGCGAGAAAGTAGATTTTTCTTGTGTCTTGATTAAAGGTATCATATCAACTAAATCAGTAATAAAAGGCAAATCCACAGAGATTTTTCCATCAATATCACCGACAAGGATTTTTTTCGGCTCATTTCCAACTTTTGGTCGTTCATCTTTAACTGAACCAGCTTCATACATAATTGTAGCACCAAGGGTTGCATTCTTATTAAATTCATAGTCAGCACGCACACCAAACATATTCTTTTTATCTAAAGCAAAAAGGGGTTCATATTCATAATTTACTCTTACAGGTACATTTGGGTCAAGGGCAGCATCCCCTAATAATTCAACTGTACCACTTATATAATCAATTTTATAATCTTTATTACGTTCTTTCAAATCACCATCAATATATACCTTCTCACTATTCTTGATAATATTTATTTGTCCAAGATTAATCTGCCCAGCGATTTTTTTGTTTATACTTATAGTAAAAGGTTTATATCCCTCTTCTGATGGATCAGGATTTAATTTCTCATATATCATATCATTGCCAAGATGTTGATGATACATATCAAACCAAATTGAATCACATTCTGCAAACCACACTGACCTGAACGGTTCAAGCATAGGAAATGTAATCACACCATTTACTAAATCAACCGTTAGATCATTTCCGTCTACTTTACCATCATCTGTTGTATCTAAATTAAGAATTTTAATAAAAGGTGTATATGATGGGATAGTTGTAGTTGTATCAATTATCCCTTCTACTTGTTCTCCATTTATTTCTCTATATATTTTTACTTCAAATCCTTGACTTTCAATATTCTTGCTTCTAAGATAATATTTATTCTTCAATTGATAATCCCAAAGTGCTGCACCTTGAGCCAAATCTGAAACATCAGTATAATCTTCTTTTATTAATTTAACTTCTATAGTGTCACCGAATTCACCATGAGTATTTCCAGTTCTATCTTCATATATAATACCAATTATATAATTATTTCTAATGTACTTATTAAACTCAATCATGTAGGGAGTATTTATATAATCTATTATGAAGTCTGCAGTTTCAGTAGTTACAACATACTCCTGAAATTGATAAGAATTGACATGATTAGTATCATCAATTGAATATCCCGGAATATATGTTGGATCTGTTTCCCTATCATCCACAAATACACGGACTGAACCCTCTTTAGGCATTAAATCTTCTATATAGCTCCACTCATCCATTTGTAAAGTATCAATATCACCATCAGCTATAAACAAAGAGTGTGGATCATCAATGTAAAAGTATTTATTGGGAGCAAAATCCATATCTCTGTATCCAGTTAAATCTTGCATTGAGGTGCCAGTAGCAGTTGCAGATGCATGCTGACCTTCTTGCTGGCTTAATATTGTAGTAAGTTTTAATTTGCCAAATTCAAACTTTCCTTTAATGCCAAAAAGGTCTTCTGATGAAGCTGAATAGCTAATAAAGTGTGAACCAGAAAGCGAGAGACGAGTATCTCCACCTTCAATTAATTTTATTGGGTCATCTTCATCGCCTTCATATTTTATGCTTATTTTGTTCTTCTTAAAAATGGATTCTTCAGATGTTTGCTTAACATCAACTTTGATCTTATCTCCAATTGTTCCACTAATTCCTAAATTTAGTTCCTGCTTCATATTAAGGTCAGGCAATATACTTCTGCGTGTACTTTCAGTGTCAAGTCTGGGCTTATTAGTTGTTTTTGTGCCACCTATAGTAATTTTCTGTGAGCCAGTTACTCTGAGCCGCCCAATATTATCACCAAAAAATCTCCTCATTGCCTTTGGCATTTTTATTTTGGGAAACTCAATATCCGGAATTATTCCCTCTGATTCTTTTGTTTGCTTCTTTTTTAAGTCAAATGTTGCAAGGTCTTTATAAAAGTTATCGTAAAAACTCTTTTTAAATTGATAATCCCAGAATTGTTCTAAAGGTATTGTAAAAGGTGTAATAATATCTGCTTCACCAAATTTAGCGGTTATTAATGAATGATTTTTTTCAACATCTACTTCGTAAGAATAAGAATATAACTCATTTTTTAAGAAATGAAAGTCAGCATTCTCTGATGGAAGTGATTTGTTATACAAATAAGTATAAACCGCGTTACTGTCTAAATAATATATGTTATGATGTGATAATCTCTTATTAAATAAACCTGGGGTAAAAGGAGAAAATGTAGTATCAATAATGGTTTTATAGTCCTTCTTTGGTATAGAATCTGTAAAAATAGAATCTTCAAAAATTATATCTTTTTCATAGATAAATAATGAATCTTCCACATCATCAGTTTCATCTTCTGTTATTAATGAATCTTGTTTAATTGTTAGAGTATCACCTTTTGTTTCTTGAAAATTTTCAATAATTTGTATTTCTACCTGTTCTTCTGAATTGTCTGATGTAGGTATAGTTTTGGCTTTAATTTGCTTAAAAGATATTAATATCAAAAAAGCAAAAAATATACAATAAATTGCCGATATAATTGATACCCTAATTTTCATTAATTCTACACTTTTTAATATTTAATCCAAATTATTAGGATTTAAAATATTATAAATAAAATAAATATGTAAAGTATTAATTAGATAGTATCAATAATTATATAGGCAATCTCTTTTTTGATAATTATATATTAAGTTTAATCCTTGTAATGTCAATATTATTACTCACTGTATCAATAAATATTTTTTTTTATCAAATCATAATTTTATTGGAATAAAGGATCTATCTTCGGTATTATGAGAGAAAGATTACAGTAGTCAGAATCTAATCAACTTATCATTTTGTAAAACACCAATCAGAATATGTGTGTTATCAATATCAAGACATAAAATCATATCTACTCTTTAATATTATAATACCTCAATTTTGAATATAAAAAAAATAGTCAAGAAATATAATGAGATAAATTTGACAGAAAATGTTTAGCAAAATCAAAAATTAATAAAATAATTAAAAGTGAAAATAAATAATTTTTAAATTTAATTAAATTGCATAGGAATTTCCTTTTTGTGGATACACAAATTTATAGATCTCAATAATATAACATTGAATTCATATGGAGGAACAGGATAAACCTATTTCTACCCACCGATTGGGGTAGATTTGGGTTTATCCCAAATCATAACTTGATTGTTCGCATATTTAAAATAATAAATATTATAGTATTGGTGGTGATATGAAAATTCTGATACAAAGAGTTAAGAAAGCATTAGTTACTGTTGAAGGAAAACTAATCTCTAAAATTGGAGATGGCTTACTTGTTTTTCTTGGTATTTCTCGCACAGATAATATCAGTCAAATTGAATATTTAGCAAAGAAGTGCCTAAACCTACGAATTTTTGAAGATGAGAATGGAAAAATGAATCTGAGTGTGAAAGACATTGATGGTGAAATATTATTAGTTTCACAGTTTACTTTGTATGCAGACTGCAAAAAGGGAAATCGACCAAGTTTTACAGATTCTGCTGAACCAGATATCGCTGAGAAATTATATGTAGAATTTGCTGAAGAATTAAATAGAAATGGAATCAAACCAAAATTAGGAATCTTTGGTGCTTTGATGGAAGTGGAATTGGTAAATTTTGGACCTGCGACATTCATTTTGGAAAGATAGTTAACCGCAGCGTGGTAAACCGCAAAGATTAAAGATTAAAGGTAAAAGATTAAAATTCTATCCCCAATTGAATTGGGGACAAAATCTAAATTTTGATCCCGATATGTCGGGGAAAAAAGACCCGTTCTCCGTCCCGATATAATCGGGACTGCGAAGGGTGAATTTTATTTGTAATACTATAGAACTCCGAGAGATTTCAATAAAATAAATTTTTTTCTTTGTGCCTTTCGAGTGCTTCGTGTTTAAAAAACCTCTGCATTCACAGCGGTTAATTCCCAAAATCTTGACAGCAAAAATATCTAAAGGAAATTACCAACTCTAATGGATAAAAATAAATATCTTTTCGAAATTGGTGTTGAAGAATTACCTGCTTCATATATTCAACCAGCAATTGACTTTATGACCAATTATTTTGATGATCAACTTCATAATCATAAGATAGAATTCCAAAACATCGAGAAATACTCTACTCCAAGAAGATTGGCTTTAATAATCAATGGATTATCTGATAGCCAAAAAGATAGCAAAAAAGAAATAACTGGTCCACCAAAAAAAATAGCATATGATACTGATGGAAATCTAAACAAAGTTGGTTTGGGATTCCTGAAAAAACAAAATCTTTCTGAGAAAGATATTGTAATTAAAGAGCTTGTAAAAGGTGAATATTTAACTGCAACTAAAATTATAAAAGGAGCACCAACAAGTGAGATTCTGAAACAAATATCTATTGAAGTAATTAATAAAATCCAATTTCCCAAAACAATGAGATGGTTTGATAATGGCATCTCATTTGCTCGTCCAATTCGATGGATTGTGGCTTTATTTAACCAGGCTGTTTTATCATTCCAAATAGGAGATGTTCAAAGCAATCGCTACAGTTTTGGAAATAGATTTGAAAATATCCCTAACAAATTTGAAATAAAAGATATTGATGAATACCAATCTGGATTGGAAAAGCATTTTGTTATACCAGATAGAGAAAAAAGAAAGAAATTAATTGTAAAACAAATTCAAGAAACTGCTAAAAAAGTCAATGGAATACCTACAGCGGATACCCAATTAATTGAAACGGTGATTGATTTAGTTGAATATCCTTCACCAAGTTTAGGTAAATTTAATCATAGTTTTCTTAAACTTCCAAGTGAGATATTAATTACCACACTTTCTGAGATTAAAAAGTGCTTCTCCGTTTCCAATCATAAAGGAAAATTGTTACCTTATTTCATTTGTATAATTAACTGCAATCCTAAAACTATTAATAAAGTCAAACACGGTTATGAAAGAGTTATAAACGCTCGTTTAGCAGATGCTAAATTCTATTTTGAAACTGATAAGAAAACCAAACTTATTGACCGAATTGAAAGTCTTAAGAAAATAACTTTCCAGAAAGATTTAGGAACTTTATTTGATAAGACTGAACGAATGAGAAAAATTGGAAAATATATCGCTGATACACTAAATTATGATGACAATAAAATTGATAGAGCTGTCCTTCTTTCTAAAACAGATTTAACCACATTGATGCTTGGAGAAAAGGAATATACAAAATTGCAAGGTTTTATGGGATGGCAATACGCACTTTGTGAAGGTGAGAATAAAGAAGTCGCAAAAGCCATTTTTGAACAATATCTTCCTCGATACAAAGATGACATTCTACCCGAAACAAAAACAGGTATTGCTCTGTCCCTTGTTGATAAGATTGATACAATTTGTGGTTGCTTCTCAGTTGGACTCTCTCCAAGTGGTTCATACGACCCTCTTGGCTTGCGAAGGGCTGGGAGTAGCATTATTAAAATTTTAGATAATAAAAATTTATCTATACCTCTTAATGACATTATCAAACAAAGCTTGAAATATTTTATTCCAAAAGAAAAGAAAGATGTTGATTCTGTTCAATCCGAATTACTTTCTTTTTTCAAACAAAGAATAAAAAATCATTTCCGCCAGCCCCGTTTACGGGATGCCGACAAGTCGCTGCAGGTAAATGAGATTGATTATGATGTCTCAGATGCAGTTATGGCAAGCGGATTCTTTGATATTCCTGACTTAATTATAAGGGCGAAAAAACTTCAAATCTTCAAATCTCATGAAGATTTTCGAAAATTTATTATTGGGTTTAAAAGGGCATCAAATATCCTTTCAGATTCAGAATATGAAGCAAAGTTGGATATAAAATTATTTCAACATAATGAAGAAAAAAATCTCTATGAAAAAGTGATGTCGGTAATCCCTGAGTATGAAAAAAGTGTTAATGAAAAGAACTATCAAAAAAGTTTTGATATATTAGTGTCTCTCAAAGATGATATTGATGATTTTTTTGATAATGTAATGGTAATGGTTGAAGATAAAAAAATCAGGGAGAATAGAATGGCATTATTGAGGATAATAAATCAGACTTTCTTAAAAACTGCTGATTTATCAAAAATTGTATATGAAATTTAATTTTAAAATTTTACGCCATATATTATTCTATTGTAGAATTTTTGAAATAACATTATTGGAGAATAAAAATGTCAATAAAAATTTCTCATAGAGCAAAAGCTATAAAACCTTCTCCAACTCTTACTGTTTCTTCATTAGCAAAAAAAATGCAAGCAGATGGTATTGATGTTATTAATTTTGGTGTGGGAGAACCTGATTTTAATACTCCGGATTATATTAAAGAAGCAGCTAAAAAAGCAATTGATAATAATTTTACTAAATATACTGCTTCTGCTGGTATTCTTGAATTAAGAGAAGCAATCTCTCTTAAATTCAAAAGGGATAATAATCTTAATTATCGACCTGAAGACATTTTGGTTTCACCCGGAGCAAAAGCCTCAGTAATAAATATCTTAATGGCAGTTTGCGATCCTCGCGATGAGGTTTTGATTCCATGTCCATACTGGGTAAGTTATACTTCTCAGGTTGAAATGGTTGATGCAATTCCAATTCTTTTACCCACTAATATGTCCTCCAATTTCAAAATAAATGCAAAACAACTTGAAGAAGCAATCTTATCTCTTAGTAACCCTAAAGCTCTTATTTTGAATTCTCCCAATAATCCAACTGGTGCAGTTTATAATAAAAAGGATTTAGAGAAAATTGCTGAAGTTTGTGTTAAACACAATATTTTAATAATATCCGATGAAATTTACGAAAAAATAATTTATGATGGTGAGCAACATATTTCAATTGCTTCCATTTCAAATAAAGTCTGTGAAATTACTGTTGTAATAAACGGTGTTTCAAAAGCCTATGCAATGACTGGCTGGCGACTTGGTTATGCAGCAGGTCCCGCTGAAATTATTCAAAGAGCCACTCCTATTCAAGGTCATACAACCTCCTGTGTTAATTCTATGACACAAAAAGCTGTTGTTACTGCTTTATCAGAAGATGATGGAAGTATAGAAATGATGCGAAAAATATTTGAAAAAAGAAGAAATTTTTTAGTTAAAGAGTTGAATAAAATTAACAATGTAAAATGTTCTCTTCCCAAAGGTGCTTTTTATGCATTCCCAAATATATCTTATTATCTTCATAATAATAAAAATATTAAAAATTCAGTTGAATTATGCCAATATTTATTAAAGGATTATCAGGTTGCCCTAGTTCCAGGTTCCGCATTTGGTGCAGATAGTTGTGTTCGCTTTTCTTATGCAAACTCGATGGAAAATATCAAAGAAGGCGTAAAACGGTTTGCAGGTGGCTTAAAAAATCTTACTTGAGCAGAAGTATGTGAAAAAAGAAGAAAATCTTTTGAAAAAAATATTTATGAGAAATTCAGAATTCCTTGAAGAATGGAAACGAAGGCGAGAAAGACGCAACAAAGAACTATCTTCAATATGGAAACTTGTGCT
This sequence comes from Candidatus Cloacimonadota bacterium, assembly GCA_023129415.1. GTDB lineage: Bacteria > Cloacimonadota > Cloacimonadia > JGIOTU-2 > JGIOTU-2 > JAGMCF01. The sequence continues at coordinate 17,005 of JAGMCF010000270.1, read as the reverse complement.
TAGAATTATTATCCTAATTTTTGTTATATTACTTATTAAATTTTTCTCGACTGGAGGACCAGATAAATTTTTCAAAATGCTCACAAAATCTGAAGAATTCAAAACAGAAATAATCATAGATGAGGAAGAATGAGTTTGTTAATTATTGGCTCAATCGCTTTAGATACTGTAGAAAATAAATACGGCAAAGTTAACGATGCACTTGGAGGTTCTGCAGTATATGCTTCATTAGCTGCCAGTTATTTTTGTGAAAATGTTTCAATCATTGGTGTAGTTGGAACTGACTTTCCAAAAGAACATATTGAACTTTTAAATTGTAAAGGTATTGATACAAATGGATTAGAAATTGTTAATGGCAAAACCTTCCGCTGGTCAGGAAAATATGAGAATATGAATGAAGCAATAACATTACAAACCTCATTAAATGTTTTTGCACACTTTTCACCTAAAATACCCAATAATTATAAATCTTATGAATATCTCTTTCTGGGAAATATTGATCCTGAATTACAGATAGATGTCTTGAACCAGATGAAAAGACCTAAAATAGTCTCAGCAGATACAATGGATTATTGGATTGAAGGGAAAAATAAATCTTTAAAAAAATTATTAAAAATGATTGACATCCTATTTATTAATGAAGAAGAAATAAGAATGCTTACTAATGAAAGCTATATTTTTGATGCAGCAGAAAAAGTATTACAATTTGGTTTAAAACTAATTATTATTAAACAAGGAGAATATGGATCAGTTGCAATTACAAAAGACAACCTCTTCTTTGCACCAATTTTCCCTATCAAAAAAGTAATTGACCCAACCGGTGCTGGAGATAGCTTTGCTGGTGGATTTATGGGATATGTTGCTTCAATGAATAAGTTCAATTATGAAATATTAAAAAAAGCCACTATCTACGGAGCAATAACATCTTCTTTTGATGTAGAAGGTTTTAGTGTTGAAATTCTTAAAAATATTAATAGAAAACAGATTGAACACCGTTATCAGATGTTAAAACAATATACTCAATTTGAATAATTATAAAACATACGTATCCGGAAAACAAATCGGGACACCCCATTAAATAGGAAAAGAGATTTAATCCCAGTGAAATGATAAAAAAGATTTCACGGGACAGGCAGGGCAGGCAAAGGAGAATGAAAATTGAGTGAACAGCAACAGGATAAACCTGTTGCTACCCCCTTAGTGGGTAGATTTGGGTTTATCCCAAATTTTGATATAAAGAAGGTTATTTTCATATGAAACATTCATGTCCCGAAAACAAATCGGGACACAAAGGAGCATGAAAATTATTCACCCTGTGGAATAATGCTTTGCATTAAAATCTTTGATTTTATTCCACAGGGTAAATAATTCAAAAAGGTTCAATTCTATGAATAAGATTTTGTTCGTGTTAGTTCGTGTAGTTCGTGGCTAAAAAAAGGATTTTCAGATGAAAAAACAACTTAACTATAAAAGCTCTGGTGTGGATATTTCTGCTGGAGAAAAAGCTGTGAACTTTATCAAACCACTTGCAAAAAAAACATTCAACAAAAATGTTCTAACTGAAATTGGCAGCTTTGGTGCATTATACCGTCTCGATTTAAAAAAGTGGAATAAGCCTGTTTTGGTTTCAAGCACAGATAGTGTGGGAACTAAGATTTTAATTGCTAAAATGGCAAACAAATTTGATACAATTGGACAGGATTTGGTAAACCATTGTGTAAATGACATTCTTACACAGGGGGGTAAGCCTTTATTCTTCCTTGATTATATAGGTGTTGGTAAACTTAAACCAGAAAACATTAGAGAAATTGTTAAGGGACTATCAAAAGCATGCGAAGAAAATAAACTTGCTTTGATAGGTGGTGAGATTGCTGAAATGCCAAGTATATATCAAACTGATGATTTTGACTTGGTCGGAACTATTATTGGATGTGTAGAAGAGGATATGATCATCACAGGAAAAAGCATCTGTGATGGTGATATTATTTTAGGTTTTCCTTCAAATGGTTTGCATACAAATGGATATTCTTTGGCAAGAAAAATCCTTTTTGAGAAATTAAATCTCAAAATTGATTCGTTCATTATAGAAATAGGTAATAATTTGAGTGACGCATTTCTATCTATACATAAATCCTATCTGCACACTTTATCCAAATTTATTGATAACAAGAAAATTAAAGGTTTTGCACATATTACAGGAGGAGGAATTCCGGGAAATTTAAAAAGAATCATTCCTGATAATCTTACTGCTGTAATTGATACAAATTCCTGGTGTATACCAGAAATTTTCAATTTCTTAAAAGAAGCTGGAAATGTAGATATAAAAGAAATGTTTCATGTTTTCAATATGGGTATCGGGATGATTGCAATCGCAAACAAAACTGATTCCGAAGAAATCGTTTCTCAAACTAATGCAATTAAAATCGGAATAATTAAAAAAGGAAAGGAAAAGGTCAAATGCTCCTTCGGAGCGTCATAAATAGTCAAATGAGCCTTTGGCTCGTCATAAATTGTCATTATGACAGCAATGCGTTCTGACCATTTATGACGGGCTTTAGCCCTTTATGACAGCGTAGCGTTATGACGGCTTCAGCCATTATGACAGCGAAGCGTTTTGACAGCGTAGCATTATGACTAATAAAAATTGGCGCTTTATCATCTCAGGCAAGATGGCTCCTGCTGAAAATATGGCAATGGATGAAGCAATTTTAGAAGGAGTACTTAAAGGTGTATCACCACAAACAATTAGAATTTATGATTGGGAACCTCCAACGATTTCTTTTGGATTTCATCAAGACATAAAAAAACATATTGATTTAGAAAAGGTAAAGGAATATGGCTTCGGAGTTGTCCGCAGACCAACTGGAGGAAGAGCAGTTCTGCACTATGATGAAGTTACTTATGCAGTTATTGCCAAAAACAATGGTATCTTAAAGGGTTCAATTTTGGAATCCTATCAAAAAATAAGTGAAGTATTGCTTAAAACTCTTGAGGAAATTGGCATCTCAGCAGAGCTGGAAAATAGTATGCCAGTCTGTAAGGAACAAAAAAACTGGACAAATCCCTGTTTTTCCAGTTCTTCAAAATATGAAATTCACTATAAGCAAAAAAAAATCATTGGCAGTGCTCAAATTAGGAAGCATAATGTCTTACTACAACATGGTTCAATATTACTAAACCATAATCAAGAATTAATGGCTGATTTTTTGCCTGTTAATAACAATTCAGAGCGTAAAGCTCTAAAAAGATTATTATCTCAAAAAACGATAGCCATAAATCAAATCTTAGATTCACCCTTAAGTTTTGAAGATTTTGCAGACATTTTGAAAATAGTTTTTGAAAGAGAATATTCTATCTGCTTTTCAAAAAGTAGTGAAATAAATAAGTTTGAGAAAACTCAATTAGAGCAATTAAAGAAAAAATATGAAAATTAAATTTTTTAATTTAACTTAAATAATTATAAAAAAGTTGACATATGATTTATTTCAACGAAAATTTGTTCCGTAGTCTTTCAATATAAAAAAATAAGTCTACATGAAGGGAGAAGCTATGAAAAAGTATATTACTGCTTTAACTTTACTATTTCTATTACTACTTTCTAATATCTTATCTGCTGGAACAACTGGAAAACTACTGGGTAGGGTTGCTAATATTGACACAGGTGAACCTATAGAAAATGTAACAATTATAATTGTTGAAAAGCAAATGGGTACTACTACAGATTCCAAAGGACGATTTATGATCATCAATATTCCTCCGGGTATCTATAGCGTTAGAGCTCAAATGATGGGTTATCAATCTGTTACGCAGACAGATGTAAAGATCAGTCTGGACTTAACCACCACATTAAACTTTAAATTAAAAATATCTGCAAAAGAAATTGAAGGTATTACAGTTAAAGCTGAAAGGAAATTAGTTGAAAAGGATATCACAGGTTCAGAGAATATTGTAACTGCTGAGGATATGGAACATATGCCGGTTGAAAATATTCAAGGAATCGTTGCAGTTACAGCTGGAGCTGTTGGTTCTGGTGAAAATTTACACATTCGTGGAGGCCGTTCTGGTGAGGTTGTTTATACTGTTGATGGTATGTCTATTTCCAATCCAGTTGATAATGCTTTTGGTATGAGTCTTGACTTAGATGCAGTTAGTGATATGTCTATTCAAACTGGTGGATTTACTGCAGAATTTGGTAATGCACAATCTGCTATTATTAATTTAATAACAAAATCTGGTGGTCCTTCTTATTCTGGCAAATTGGAATTCCGCTCTGACCACATAATAAATGAAGGAAATAATACTGACTTAATAAAATTCGCCTTAGGTGGTCCTTTATTCCCATTTGGAACAAGAGAAAAAAGGGATAGATTTACCTTTTATATAAATGGTTCTGGTTCCTGGACTGATACAAGATATAAGGACTACTATTGTGTGGATAAAGATGATGTGCTCTGGTTAGGAAATCCTGATAGTTTACAAATTTTATCAGATGACCAAATTGCTACAATAAATAAAGTCGGTGGAGATAGAGAACAAATTTGGAACTTCTTTGATAAAGGTGACAGATTCAGAAATAACTACCAATTTAATGCAAAACTAAAGTTTCAATTAAGTCCAAAACTCAAAATTACCTTTGCTTCCAGAGGTGATAGAGAAACATATCTTCCATTCTCATATAATATGAAATATGCTTTAAAACATTATAACCATTGGACTACTACTCACGACCAACAAGCTTTTACCTGGGATCATACAGTATCACCCAAGATGTTTTACACAATTCGTGGAAGTAGATTTGGTACTGATATTAATCTTAACTCTGGTGTAGATAGAGATTGGTATTTTTCAGATGAGAACTTTAATTTAAACCCTTACGATGTGATTTCTAACAACTATGGGGTTAACATCCCAGGATATTGGGAAAATGGAAAAGAGGTAAAATTTGAATATATAGATCAATTCGGTAACGAAAAAGATGTCCAACTTTTTTCTTCTCCAGGTAGACATTCTGGTGGTTTTATCGATGATAAAACTGTGACTTATACCCTTAGGGGTGACCTTACCTACCAAATTAGTCAGATAGTTGGAACAAAAACAGGTATTGAAATCAAATATAATGAAATATATAAAGATCGACTCTTTAGTCCCTGGGTAATTGATGCTGCTAAGCGTCTTCCAAATTATCTAAAAGGAAGAGAGGTTGATACCACTGGAATGCATATACCAATAGACTCACTTGTTTATTATGGATTTCTTGCTTATGATAAAGAAATTTATCATATTGAAGAATTTAAGGGTGGAATAAAGTTTGCTGGTGGACATATAGACGGATATAAGGCTTGGCCTTGGCAAGGCGCGTATTATTTTCAATCTAAATTGGAATGGGAAGGTTTGATTGCTAATCTTGGAGTAAGATTTGATTTCTGGTATTTGGGTGATAAATATCAAATAACAAGCGATTCAACAGGGAAGTTTGTGGATGCTGAATGGGACTATATCGAATATATTAAAGATATTGGAAGGAATAACTTTGTTCTTGAGAGAGAAAAAGTTAAAAAATTCCAATTTATGACAAGCCCAAGAGTAGGTGTCTCACACCCCATAACTGATAAAGATGTTTTACACTTTGCATATAACTACCAAAGCCAACTGCCACCAATGCAGTATGTTTTCACAAGTGCAACTCCAGAAGTTGGTTCCGTTGGTGCTGATGTTGGCAACCCAAATCTAAAAGCTGAAACCACCATTACCTATGAAGTGGGTGTGGAGCATCAAATGGGCGATGATTATCTGCTCGATATTACAGTATTCTATAAAAATATACATAATCTTGTTAGCCAACTTAGTAATAACTACGCATTGCTTCCAGATAGTATTGCAGAAGCAGGCAAACAACATTATCTATATATAACAAATGATTATGGTAGTGCTCGTGGTGCAGAATTTACATTAAGAAAAAGATTTAGTAATTTCTGGGGATTTAATCTCGGATATACATATTCCTGGTCTATGGGTAGAAACTCAGGTGTTAGTGAAGCAAGAGATAATTTAAGAGAATTTCCATTAGATTGGGACATTCGTCATAGAGGAACTTTTAATTTCGATTTTAGAATTCCTGAAGATGAAGAGTTTTATATCCTTGGATTAAAAATGCCTGACAAATTTTATGCAAATTTACTCTGGAGAATTCAGTCCGGCGCACCATATACTCCTCTCTCTCCTGGAGAAAGTGATAGACCTTTAGATACAAACTCTGCAAGATTGGACTGGACTCATAGTGCTGACCTCAGGATGAGTAAAGCGTTTAATCTGATTGGCAATTCGAAATTAAAATTATTCCTCAATATAAATAACTTATTTAATACAAAAAATATAAATTGGGTATATCCAAAAACCGGTGAAACTGATGATAATGGGCAAATATTGGATAATTTTGACACAAATAAAAATGGCATATTAGACCCACCAGATGAGTATGGTGTCTCTCCTGATGATCTTACTGGAGCTGCCATTTATATAGCTGGATTAAAAAACCCAAGTAGATATTCTGAACCCAGAAAATATACATTAGGAATAAGTCTTCAATGGTAATAATTTCCAAAGAATCTCCCGACAAGGTCGGGATCTGCCTTGCTTTGCCCCTTGCTTCGCTGTAGATATGCAAAGGCAAGCCTCTGGCATGAAAGGAGGATTTAAGGTGTATAGAAACAAGAAAATCAACATTCTAATCTTAACAATCTTTGTTATGGGTATGTTAATCTCAAGTAACATATTCGCTCAAGAACCGGAAGAAGAAATTATTGAAGATACTATTATTGTTGCTGAAACAACAGAGATAGAAACAGCTAAAGGTTTCGGTGGTTTCGAAGGATTTGCACGAAGAATTGTGGGAAGTGGTCTTGTAGATCTATTTATTAAGGGCGGATGGGTTATGTGGCCCATGCTACTCCTGGTTATCTGGGCATTGGCTACCTCTATATGGAAAATTATTTCATTAAGATATGCCAAAATTTCTGTGCATGATTTCTTGAACAAGCTCACTCCTTTGATCAAAGAAAAGGAAATTGATGAAGCAACAGAACTTTGTGCTAAAACACGCGGTCCAGTAGCAAATGTCTTACATGCTGGATTATTAAAAGCTGACAAAGGCATTGAAGAAGTAGAGAAAGCTGTTGAAAATGCAGGTATTTTGGAAATGTCTTTCCTTGAAAAGGGATTAATCGCATTGTCTACAACTATCAACCTCGCACCAATGCTTGGTTTCCTGGGCACAGTTGTCGGTATGATCCGGGCATTCCAGGCTATTGAAGCTGCTGGAGAAGTTGAACCCACTATCGTTGCTGCTGGTATTTCTGTAGCACTTATTACTACTGCTTCTGGTTTGGCTGTTGCTATTCCAATTCAACTTATTAATAATTTCTTTATCTCAGCGATTGATGGCTTAATTATTGATATGCAGACCTGTTCTGAGAAGCTAACAGAATCTATACTCGAAGCAAAATAAATCTATTAAAGAAGAAAATCTAAAAATATCAACCAAATTCTTATAGGTTTGTTAAAATATGAATATAATAAAAGAGAAAAAACCCAGACAAAGACCTCGTATTCCAACTGCATCTATGGCTGATGTAGCTTTTCTATTGTTGATTTTCTTTTTGGTTACTACAAAATTTGATATCAAACAAGGTTTGGGATTGATTTTACCTCCACATGCTGAAACGGGTGGTAAAAAAGTAAAAATTAAAAAAGAGAACTTGACCAAGATTAAAGTAAATATAAGAGGTGAAATAGCTGTTGATGAAAGAAGAGTATCTGCTGGTGAACTCAAAACTGTAGTCCAAGATAAGATTCGTGAAAATCCTAAGATGGTGTTTGTTCTCGAAGCAGATAGAAGATGTAAATATTATATGATGGTAAAAGCACTTGACCAATTACTTGCAGCTGGGGCACAAACAATCTCGCTATCAACAAGGTAAGAGGATATATGGCAAAAATTGAAAGAAAAACAAAAATCGGTTCTGAAATCCCTAATGCCTCAATGTCTGATATCGCCTTTCTATTACTGATCTTCTTTATGGTCAGTACAACATTTGTTAAAGAGAAAGGGTTAAGAGTAGCTTTACCCAGAGCAGTAGCATTTCAAAAAATCAACCGTAGAAATGCTGCAACAATCTATGTAAGTCGGTCCAGGATTATATCAATAGATGACTTTGCTGTTGATACTAATCAGATAAGATATATAATGCAAAAAAAACTCGTTGAAAATCCTGGCATTGTAACCTGTTTTCGCACTGACAAAGATACTGACTATGGATTAATGGTAGATATAATGAATGAATTGAAAAAGGCACAAGCATTAAGAGTTTCTTTTGAAGTGAAAAAATTCCTTTAACCTAAATTTTATATATAAATAAAGGTAATGCGAAATGCAAAAAAAACTAGAATATAATTATTCAGATTGGAAAGATGAAGCAAACTCTTACTTTGAAAGGTCATTAAGTCTCGCACTCCTTCTTTTGCTATTCGCCTTTATAGTTTTCCCAAAAATTGAAGTTAAACCATACGAACACAAAGTAAAAGAAATTCAGACTATTGAAATCCCTCCTGAAGTTAGACAGAAATTTAAACCACCTGAAGAAGTTAAGCCTATCATTCCTCTCACAATAGAAGAATCAGGATTAGAAGATGATGAAGATATCGAAGAGATAGAAACAATTGGACCAACTACTCTTGATCTCACAAAACCTCCTCCAGTTTCAAAAATTGGAACAACACCTAAGTTCGTAATTTACGAAGAAGATCCAATACCTATCAAAAAGGTTTGGCCTGAATATTCAGATTTTGCCAGGCAAAGTGGATTGGAAGGAACCGTGGTTGTTATAGCAGAAGTTTTCGAAGATGGAACAGTTGGTGCTGTTGAAATTGTCAAAAGTCTCCAATCTGGACCCGGGGGATTAGATGAACTTGCTATTAACGCTGTTAAGCAATGGAAATTTATACCGGCAAAAAATCAAGGCAAACCCATAGCGATCTGGGTTACTTTTCCAATTGAATTTAAATTTTAATCAATTTAATTAATAAAAAATATTAAAAATAATATGAAAATAGATTGGAGGTAAAATGCACTCAAATAAAGGAAAATTGATACTGATATTAGTATCTGTGCTCATTCTGGGATTTACCACTCTGTTGCATAGCAGGTCAGTTAATGGTGGCTCCGGTGGCGATAAAAGGTTGGATATTTTCCACTGGCATAATGTGGGAAATATTTGGATGAGAGTTAGTAATTACGGATTTTTCGGCTCAGGTGATGATGTTACACCCCAATGGCCCTCTTTAGAATACCCCGGAGGTTCTGGTATTGACTATCTTTACCAGGGTGCTTTATGGTTTGGAGCCAAAAAAATAAGAAGAAATGAATTTGACCAAATACTATTCTGGCAGGATCCAAGTCACACACAAGCTGGTATAACAGATATGGGCTTTGGAAGAGTTATTGATACATTATGCACAGTTGGTTTTGATGGTGATTCTGATTATTACGAATTCCTCCCTGCTTATAATCCACTGGAAAAAAATGCACTGGGTCAAAAATATGATGCGTACAATATTTATGACGATATTCTGGAAGCTTCTATCCGGGAACATTTAGCAGGTGTTGATGATGATGGTGATGGACTGGTTGATGAAGATATGCCTGGATTTACTTTCCCTTTTAGATCAGCAGATGAACTCCCTGAAGTGTTCGGAGATTTTAGCGGTAAATTTCCATGCGATTTTCCTGATAATGCCCCAGCAACTATTGAAGATAATATTAATATCTGGTTTCCTCTTGGATTTACTAATCTGGGATATATGGATCCTGATAGTATTTACTGTTTTGCCAAACCACAGGATGATGATGCAGATGGATTAAAAGATGAAGACGGTGCCCCAATATCGGAACAAGATTATATAGCATATTATTATGATTATAGCCCATTTGGTACACCAGGCAATAGAAAACATGGTAGTTCATCCGGCACACATACACCTCTTGAAGTACGTGTTCGCCAGATAAGTTTTCAATGGAGTTATGAATATATCAAAAACCTTGTTTATGTCGAATTTGATATAACCAATATGCACCACACAGATACACTATTTGATTGTACAATGGGTGTATATATGGACTGTGATGTTGGTCCACAGGCTTGGGGTAATACTTATTCTGATGATATAAGCAGTTATGTTGCAGGGTCAGGTTATGAATTTGCTTATACTTATGATGCTGATAAAGATGGTGGACTTACTACCGGGTATGTTGCTACAAGAGTCTGCACACCAGACCCGGAACTATTAGATTTTGCCTGCTGGACATGGGATGTTGGAGATGGACCTGATGACGAGGAAAGATATTGGCTTATGACTCATAATACGGAATCAATTGATCCGCAGAAATGGATTTCTTTAAGGGAGTTTCCAGAAACACAATTAAACGACCCATGCGATACTCGTTACCTTTTTGCATTCTATGGCGATATGCATGGCGTGTCAAATCCTACATCAGGCTCATGGAATCTAGGACCAGGAAGAACAATGAAAATCGTTATCGGAATTTTTCCTGGTGATGATATCCCAGAACTACAAAGAACAGCTCTATGGGCAAAAGACATTTATGGTGAGGCACAAACATTAACCACAGTTATTCTGCCTGATACATTCAAACATTATGATGCACCAGGTCCACCTGATAGCCCCAAGATGACACTTACTCAAGCTACTAATGGTGATTCCATAATGGTTTATTGGAATAATTGTTCTGAATTCAGTTATGATGTTATGACTGTCTCAAAAGGACTTATTGGTTATCAAAATGAACATGACTTCTTACCAAGTTATAAATCTGATATTGATACATCAGATTCAGATTATAATGCACATGCTCTTGTAGACCCAGCAACTGGAAATAGATTGCGTCATGACTTTCAAGGATATTCTATATGGATAGCATCAAACTCTGGTGAACAAGATGCTTATGTCAGAAAAAAAAGATGGGACAAGATTGATACACCACAGGATTTACGCGACTACAGTTGCTGTCTTAATCTTCCAGACACTACATATGAAGTAGATTTTGGCGGATACCTTGGTATAAATGCAGGATTGCCTTTACCCTATGAGGTTGGATCAAATGAAGGAAATGATATTATATATATTTCAGAGTATGGTGATACAATTAGATGGACTAACTATTACAAATTAGATACTTTATTCTTATTTGCTCCTGTATGTATCGGGGACATTGTATATGGAATCCCACTCTATGCTGCTCATGTTGATTCTACAATTAAAGATTCTCAAGTTTATATAGAATTACAACAAATTACAGATGAAGAAATAAGGAAAGAAAAAGAAGCACTGTTGTTCAAAAATCCTAATATTGAGGAAGATGATATCTATTTAGCCCTTTATAGTGATAAACTGATTCCATTACCTCTTCATCTTGGCCAGCATCTTATTTATGCAGAATTGAGAGAAGAACGTTTAGCAAGTAGGTATTATAAACATACTATTCTGTATCCAGAAAAAGGCGTTGAGAACTATGTCGCTGTAACTACATTTGATAGAGGTATCCCTGATAAAGACCTTGAATCACTCGAATCTGGAAGGGATGCAAATAGAATAACTATCTTTCCCGGTCCTGGTTATACTTCAGATATGGATAAAATATATGTTGTCCCAAATCCATATCTTGGATTAAGCAAGTTTGATGGCAGACGAGAAGGGGATGAAAAAGGTGACAAAAGTAAGCGAATCTGGTTTGTAAATCTTCCGGAGGATTGTACAATTAAGATCTTTACACTCGCAGGTGACCTGGTAGATGTAATAGAACATAGGGGTGCATATGAAGAAGATGTAATTAACCCAAGTAAAGCAACACATACTGGTATTACTTCAAGCGGTATGCATTCCTGGGATATGCTCTCAAAAAACAATCAAATTATTGCAAGTGGCGTTTATCTTTACTCTGTAAAAGACCACGCTACAAAAGATGTAAAAATCGATAAATTTGTTTTAATTAAATAAATAATACACCCCTTCTCCGCCAGAAGACGGATGAAAAGGTGATATTAACGAAAAGTGTGATAAAAAAGGTAGGTTAAAATGTTGAAACGAATTTTAGGTCCCATTCAATTGGGAAAAAAGCTTATTTTTAGTTTAATAATCTTATTAATCATACCAACTCTTCTTCAAGCGGATATCTTTGCTAAAGTAGGCACTGCAGGATTACAGTTCTTAAAATTAGGTGTGGACGCACGTGGAATCGGTATGGGAGGAGCTTATACTCCTTATGTTAAAGGAGCCTCTGCCTCTTATTGGAATCCTGCTGGACTCGCATACACCAATGGGAGTGAACTATTCCTCAATCATCTTGAATATGTTGCAGATATAAACTATGAATATGCAACTTATGCTTTTACTACACCTCTTGGAGTATTCGCTCTCAACGGTTCTGTACTCTATATGGATTGGATGAAGGTTTATGAGGAAGATAACTTAAAATGGACTGGTGAATATTTTACTTGCAGTGATATGATGGCTGGATTATCTTATGCTACCAATCTAACAGATAAATTTGCCGTTGGGTTAACTGGTAAATATTTACGACAAAATCTGGATGAATATGATATTAATGGATGGAGTGTTGACCTTGGTACTTTATACAATACGGGATGGAAAGATCTAACAATTGGTATGAGTTTGAGAAATTTTGGTCGTGACCTTAAATATGAAGTGGATAATGATAAAGATGGATTATATAATGAAGATCTGTTTGACCTTCTTGATAATGATGGTGATGGCTTAATCGATGAAGATGGAGAAGAGTTAGAATTTCAGATTCCTATGAACTTCTCCCTGGGAGCAGCAATTAATCTATATGAAAGTAATATGCAGTCACTTAATTTTGTTGCTCAACTGGATAACTGTGTGGACAGATTAGAAACTTATAATATAGGAGCTGAATATCGTATCGGAACTTTCTTTTTACGATCAGGTTATCAGTTTAATTTGGACTGCCAAACTTTTTCATTTGGCTTGGGTTGGAAAATCCCAACATCCATTGCAATACTAGACCTTGACTTTGCATACAGCCTTTTTGGCGACCTTGAAGAGAAAATGGATGGTAGCTTCTTGACCGGACCTAAGAGATTTTCCATTAAAATGAAGTTTTAATAAATATGAAGACAATTTAACTGTTTCTTCCTGATATATGCTATGCTTTGCAGCAGGAAGCCAGTTTATTGCCTATTAGAGATGTTAACCAATAAAAAAATATATCACCTTTAGGTGATTAAGAAAGATGGAGGAAAATAATATGAAAAAAATCGCTTTGATTACTATCATATTTGCTTTGTTATGCTTTTCCCTTGCTATAGCAAATAAAAATGATTTTCAACAACCAAGTGGAAAGGAAATTATACCTGCTGAGATAACTTACAAAATAGACAATCTCATTCCTGCTTATAACCTTGGTCGTAATAATACACCAGTTCCTGATTACGAATTTCTACAATTCCCAACCACAATTATGACGAGTTATTATGATTATATGCCTGGTAGTTATAATAGTCATCCACTTCGGATTCAGACTGAATGGGGTGATGGAACCTATATAACATTCTTCGGCAGGCCAAACACAACTGCCAATCGCAGACAGTATTGGGCATATCTTGATTCTAACTGTGATCTTGTTGATTGGGGTACTATTTCAACTTATGACCGTTGGCAGGGTTATGGTGGTATTGCAATTCATCCGGCAACTGGAAATTGTATTGCAGGTTGGCATGAAGATGAACCACCACCAGATAACATTCTTGAAACAACTATTACTTATGATGATTTTGATTTGATAGAGATTCCAGGATTCTGGGCAACACCAACAATAATATACTCAGTTCCACCTAATGAGTATATCTGGCCCCGTTTGGAACTTGGACCCTCTCCTCTTGGTGATGACTATGTAAGGATATATCATCTTGCAAACAATGCAACAGATAACCAACATACACATCCATGTGAGGATGTAAGAATTATGTGGATCGATGTTGAAAATTATAATGGTATGGATTTGAGTCCTATTCTAAATCTTGCAAACTGGGATGAAGTAACAGTATTTACAGACTGGCGACCTTTTGATTGCCGACCTTTCTCAACTTTTGGTATTGATTACACTAATCCCGGAAGAGTTGCATTTTTTGGTGATGCTGCCTGGCTTTCTGGTGATATCCCTCCTATGCCAGTTGCTGAAGGTTTCTATGTATGGGAATCCTATGACTATGGCGAAACATGGGATTATGCCAATCTCCATTCAGCTGGTCTTACTGACTATTTATATTTAGTTGAGAATATTCCTGAATTTCCTACTGGAGGTATGGACCTTGAAGCTAAGACTGCTGGTGCATGGCATTATACTGCAACTTATGATTCAGAAGGAAACTTGCACATGCCTTTCTTGCAAACATATGGCTATACAGATGCTTCAGGTAGCTATTATTTTCCTGATTTCTTACCTCAAGCAGAAGTTGTATGGAGTGGTCATGAGTTTTCCTTGCATGAAGTTCCAGAAATGCCCGGTATAGACACTTTATCTGGACATAGTGTTCCATGGGAAATTGACCCGGTAACAGGTGATACACTGATATATACCACTATCGGCTACAGTATATATCCTGGTGATGCTTCTATATTTCATCATAATACTCAAAAGCAAGCAATTAATTTAGAGAATAATTGGCTATTGCAGATGTGGGCTGATGGAACTTATCACCAAATGGCTTTGGATAATGTACCAGGATATGCACCATATTTAGAACATCCTATTATCTTTATCTCTGTTTCCAGTGATAATGGGAGAACCTGGTCAGAACCAATTGAACTTACTGATATTTATTATCCAGGTTATGATTTCTCTGATGAAATTACTGTGTTTCCCTATGTATGTGATCAGATAGTTGATCTTGGAGATGATTGGGGACAAGTCTATATGTATTATATGGATGATAACTCCTTTGGTTCTTATGCTGGTAGTTCTCCTTCCGGTGAAAACAACGGTGGTCAGATTAACTATAGCTGCTTGAAGATTAAATTTCCTACACCAGGTAGTATCCAAGGTTTAGTTACATTAGTTGGTGGTTCAGGAAATGTTCAAGATGCAAAGATATCCTTTACAACTCCACTTAATAATACCCCAGTCTATCCTGATGATGTAGGTAATTATGAAATTCCTATTGCAGCAGGACTTTATAATGTAACAGCATCTTTAGATGGTTATACTTCGCATACTGTAAATGGAGTAAGAGTCCATGCTGGTTCAGCAATTACTGTAAACTTTACATTGATAAGTATTTCAACTGATGAGCCTATATCTGATATTTCAATAACTAAATTAAACCAGAACTATCCAAATCCATTTAGTTCAACTACATCTATAAGTTACTACTTACCGAAATCAGATAATATGAAGCTGCAAATTTATAATGCGAGAGGTCAATTGGTTGAAACCCTGGTTGATAATTACAAAACAGTAGGAAATCATTCCCTTATTTGGGAAGTAGAAAATTTGAGTTCCGGTATCTACTTCTACAAATTGGAAACTGGTAATACTTCTATTACCAAGAAGATGTTACTAGTAAGATAAACAGACTTCATAGAAACAATAATTGTTTGTCCGCTAGTTATCAAAAAAAGTGACTGGCGGACAAACTTTTGATAGTAAAGAATCTTAACAAATGTAAAAATTAAAAACTGGAGGAAGCAATGAAAAAGATTATTGCATTTACAATATTAGCTCTATTTATTTTCTCCTTTGCATTTGGGAAAAATGATTTATGGCAGCCAAATAGAAGGGATAAAATACTTGATGTAAATTATAACAATGCCAATCCTATGCCAGCATATAAACACCTTAGTCGTGATAATACACCTGTTCCTGAATGGGAATTTATTAAGTATCCTACCACAATTATGACGAGCTATTATGATTATCAACCAGGTGCGTATGAAAGTCATCCAATTAGGCTTCAAACTGATTGGGGAGATGGGGTATATCTCACATTTTTTGGTATGGCAAGCACTGAGGCTACTCGGAGACAGTATTGGGCATATCTTAATTCTGACCTTGATCTTGTTGATTGGGGGACAATGACGAGTTATGAGCGTTGGCAGGGGTTTGGAGGTATTGCAGTACATCCAGCAACAGGAAATTGCCTTGCAACCTGGCATGAAGACGATGACCCACCAGATGACATTCTTGAAAACACCATTACCTATGATGATTATGACTTGTGTGAAATCCCCGGATTCTGGCAAACTCCTATATTAATATATGCAGATCCTGATGAGTATGTTTGGCCAAGGATTTTTATTGGACCTTCACCTGAAGGTGTAGATTATGTCAGAGTATATCAATTAGCTAATTATTATGGCAGTGCTGATGATGTACGATTCATGTATACTGATGTTCAAAATATCAATGGAGCAGATTTAACCGGACTTTTAGATCCTTTAAACTGGACTACTCAAGTAATTCCAGGTTGTGGTTTCCAATCCTTTGCAATTGATTACAACAATCCTGGAAGAGTTGGATTTATTGGATATACTATTGATCATCTTGATATTATTGGACCTGTCCTTGCGTGGGAATCGTTTGATTATGGAGCAACATGGGATTATGCTAATCTCCATTGTGATGGAATTATTAGCGACACAACAGCCTATATATATCAGGTTGAGAACATTCCTGCTTTTGTATATAATGAAGTAGTTCTTGAATATCTTGAGGTTGCTACTGATGAGTGTACTCATAATACCGCACAGTATGACTCTGAGGGCAACTTGCATACAGGCTATCTGCAAACATATGGACTTGGTAGTTATCATATTCAACGTTACTTACCCCCAGCTGAAATAGTATGGAATGGTACTAATTTTTCTTACCATGAAGTTCCAGAATTACCAGGTA
>JAGMCF010000027.1 GCA_023129415.1 Candidatus Cloacimonadota bacterium | reverse complement strand
TTTGTAATTAGAGATGATAGGTCAGACACTATCTTATTTATGGGAAAAATTCTTGAGCCAATTTATGAATAACAAATATTATTTAAAAGATAATCAAACAGAAACACCTAACCATATAAGCGGTTCATATGTTACGAAGCCAGTATACAACTGTTTGCTTGAACAAGCCAGAGAGTAAGATAACAAAATAAATTATTGTTTGTAACTCGCATACAGTTAACTAGTTTACCAATTGGACAGTTCTTCAATTAGTAATTTTTTGAACCCAATAATTTATACAAAGTTGACAAAATTTCATAGATAAAATATGGAGATTAAAAATCTCAACGACAAAAATTTTAAAGATATTGTAGAACCCTGTATTTGTAAAAAATGGGTTGAAAAATTTGCAAAGAACCATAATGTCAACATTAAGAGAGTTAGAAATGAATTCTCCAGGGGAGCAAAATTAAGGATTAATTGGATAAGGGAAAGACTACCTTTAGGTTATAGGGCTAAGATAGCGTATGAAGGGGAAAGACCAATTGGATTTATTGACTACTTACCTATAGAAACAGAGAAGGATTATGTTTCCGGGCATGATATTACTTTGATAAATTGTATTCTTATTATCCCAAGTCGTAGTTATAGATTTAAGGGATATGGGAAACTTTTACTTGCAGACGTAGAGGCTGACGCAAAAAAAGTAAATAAAGGAATTGCAGTAATAGCACATAATCACCCAAGATGGATGTCCGTTTCTTTCTTTAAAAAGATAGGTTACAAAATAGTAGATGAGCAAAATGGTGAAATTAAAGAGATGCTTATGTTGAAAACATTTATGCGTGTTGAACCTCCCAAATTCTTAAAGCAAAAGTATGAATATCACCCCAAATCAATGCCTGGAAAAGTAATAGTAGAAATATTCTGGAGCAGTTGTTGCCCCCATAATCTAATAAGTGTTGAGTTATTGAAGAAGGCGCTAAAGGTGTTCGGTGATAAGGTAATCATAAAAGAAGTAGCAACTAACGATTTAGTTTCAGATGTAATCAGAAAGTTTGGACATGGTTATGGTGTTTATATAAATGGCAAGCCAAATTTGTGGCTATTGAGCGCTTCAAAAGAAGCCATCTATCAAGAGATAGAAAAAAATTTGTAGAAAGTAATATGAATTTAAAATATACAATATAATCTGATTGAAGTTACACCTGATATGGACTTTTATATATGGGGTGTAGTTAATTATGGTATTCTTATGTTTTGAAAAAAGGATTTTATATTGCTTTATTAGAGAAAATAAGGAATAAAAATGAAAAAATCAGCATTAGAAATAATTTCAATAATATTCATTTTAATAAGTTCAAGTGGTTTTTATAAATCAGAATATGAGAAGGTAAAAGACGAAAATCAAAAATCAAAGGATGAACTTGAGGAAATTAAAAATACAACCGAATCTGTATCACAAGAAGCAACAGAATTATTTACCAGTTTAAAATATGATAATAAAATTGAGTTGAAATTTATTGCTAAAGATATAAATAAATTAGAAAATGAAGTTGATAAAATAATATTGAATAATAATTTGAATGTTATTCACTCAAAGATCACAAAAAATTATGTTGTAAAACTAATAGTATTACCTATTAATAAATACAAAAATATTCTATCTGATTTAATAAATTCACCATATTTTATTTCAGAGGAATTAATAAAATCTAAAGAATCCAATTCAATTAGTGGACTAAAGAGAAGGATACAAAACGGAAAAGAAATAAAAGAAGAAATACTGACAAAGATTGGTAATTCACAAACCTATATTGAATTACGCCTATATATTAAAAATCTTAATGACCAGAATAATATTATTGATGTACTAAAAAAAGAATTAAACAAAAAAGAACAAAGAAAAAATTGCATATTGGCAAGGATTATTATCTCAAGTAAATTTTGTGAGTAAAAATAAACATCGATAATAGATAGAAATTAACTTAAAATTCTCATAAATCAACGAGAATCCACGAGAATTTTTGGCTTAAGGAAATATTGGAAGAAGAAAATGATTAAACTAAAGAAATCAAATGTTATTGCAATTATTGTAATATTGATTATTATAATATTCAATATTTTAGAGGTATTTATTCAATACACTTCCTATTTCTCAAATGTTAGAGTAGAATTGTGACCGAGTACTGGGAATGTAAATGGGAAAGAGAAATATCCAATACTTGAAATATTCTTAATCTTGCCCTTGTATTATAAAAAAGATTTTATTTTCTAACACTGATTAATTATAAGAACATTAATGAAGTAACATTAAAATTCAAGGAGTAATATGTCGAATATTGCTGTAAAATATGTAAAATTATAGGTAATATATTGATTCATTTAGTTGAATATATGTTAGTGGTTATTCTTTATAGATAACTAAATATATTCATGTGAGATCTTTTTAAATCATAAGTATTATTATGTGGAAATATTTAAAAATTGTATTAGCCTTATGTGGGTTTATTTTGAATACTATGATTTTGCATACAAATCCTATAAATGATGTAACAAATTTAATTTCCATCATCGAGAAACTTCGTCCGCTTCACAAGAAATTGGGTAAGCCTGGTCCACATGACTGGTTAGCCCATCATCACGAACCAGGGCAGACTTTCCAAGAGTATTACAAGAGCAATCCTATGACACCACGCGGAAAACGCTGTGTTATATACATTCAACCTCTTGGTGAATTTACTCAAGTACAGCGTAGAATCGTGGTACTAACAAGTGATTTTATGAGCCGTTTTTATAATCTCCAAGTGAAGGTTCAAAAGGATATCCCACTATCGGTTATCCCAAACAAAGCAAGACGTCGTCATCCAGAATGGGGTGTAGAGCAAATCCTAACTTCATATATACTCAACGATATCCTGAAACCAAAACTACCTGCTGATGCTGCAGCATATATTGCATTGACAATATCTGATCTATGGCCAGGAAGAGGTTGGAATTTTGTCTTTGGTCAAGCATCACTAAGAGAGCGTGTGGGTGTATGGTCGATATATCGCAACGGAAATCCTGCTGAAAGCGAGAATAGTTTTAGGTTATGCTTGTTGCGGACTATAAAAACTGCGGTTCATGAAATTGGACACATGTTTTCAATGAGCCACTGCGTCAAATACGAATGTTGCATGTGTGGTAGTAATCATCGCGAAGAAGCAGATAGGCGTCCACTCTGGTTTTGTCCTGAGTGTATGGCAAAGGTTTGTTGGGCAACATGTTCCGATCCGGTTGATCGTTATCAGATACTTGCTGAATTTTGCGAAGAACATGGTTTTAATAATGAAAAAGAATTCTACAAAAAGTCAATAGCAAAATTAGAGTCATGAAATTAGACAAAACTATGTTTATACCTTGAAATGGGAATGTCTGATTTCTCGATAAACAGAACAAGAAATATTCAATAAAACCTAACTTTCACTACATCCGGCTGAAAACCAATAAGCGGGTTTCGGTAGGAGAGTTCATTGTTAAGTGACCTTTATTGAAATCGGAAGGAGGTTTAAGATGCGTTCAAAAAAATCAAGTATTCTTTGGTTCCTAATCGTTGCAGTTTTATTTGTAGTCCTTATTTCCTTTGTGATGCCTCAGACCTCAAGAGGTGATCTTGAAACCGTTGCAATCGTCAAGCTCTACTCAGGAGAAAAGCTGGTAGCTACATGGAATGCTACGGGGTCAGGTAGATTGGAAGGAAATACATTTGTCTTCCCGGTCAAAATTGGTACCACCCAGGCTAAAGTACGGATATGTGGTACTTATATTGTCGAAACAGTCCCCTAATATTTGTCACTGTGCTTCGCAGTAGGCACCTAACCAACAACTTACCTGACGCTTTAGTCACCTGGGTCTGAGAACCGGAAAGATGGTCTACTTCAGCGCAGGTTAGTTGCAGTCCCTTAGGTATCCTTCTTCAGTAGAATAATTCTATTTTGCTTATCATCATATAATGTTGTTATAAATACCCAACCCCCATCTTGGGAATGCCCTTATCAAACATAAAAATCATTCTCAAAACTGCTTATAGTTGCCAAAAAAGGGGTCAAATCTTTCAGTTCTTAGCTAGAGTGGCATTGTTTTATATTAAATTATTTCCTTAAGGATTTATCAAAAGATTGACAATTTTAAGCAAAAAGAATGATAAATTCATCGAAAAGGGAAAATAAATATTACAAGAATAAACAGATGAAAAGCAAAACCACTCAGGCTCAGTTCATAAATCCGAACCAGTAATGGGTTAATTTAATTTTCAAAGATAGGATAATGATAAATGTTTAATCCTGATAATTTCATTAAGGATGCAAAAAAGATAGTTGGTCATGTTGATAGAAGGAAAAAAAGTAAGTTCGGTATGGTTGACGAAGATGCACGAATTTACTTTGTTTATAATTATATTAAAGTAAAATGAGCGCATAAAGCTTCATTTACTTTTGTAGAGTTTCATGATGACAGGTTAGAGAGAAAAGAAAGCCATTTTGAAGAATTCAGAAAAATATTCTGAGTAAGAATAGACAAAGCAAGATACAAAAATATGATTATAGAATTAATAAATAAGCCTATCTCCGAAAATATTCAAAAGTTTATCTCAAAGAAAGATAGATGGATAGCTGTATGGGATAGCAGAATAAATATTATTTGCTTTTATCAATTCAATATTTCAGAAGATGGAGAGAAAATGTTCTGTCATTTTAGGACACTATATCCATTTGTGAGATCGTATGAGGTTACACCCAAAATCTTAGGTAAAAACTGGGAAATTATGAAGGAGAATATTGTATGATATAGAAAGAGTTATAATGATTTATATGTAATTTTGTTGCATAATCAATAAGCAAAGGTAATCGAATAAGCTTTTGCTTCGTCATAAATTGTTAATTTTATAGCAATCGAATTGAATATTCTTCTTGACAAGTATTAATTTTTATTGATAGATATATCCAAATAAGTAGAACTAAATTGGAGTATCATACGAAAATGAAAAGGATAAAAAGAATATTAAGTATTGAACTTCCGCAGGGACAATCTGCATTTTTATGGGGTCCAAGAAAAACTGGGAAAACAACCTATTTAAAAGAAAGAT
>JAGMCF010000269.1 GCA_023129415.1 Candidatus Cloacimonadota bacterium | reverse complement strand
TCTGACACATTGGATAAAACCTTGATATTTTCACTAAATAGGGTTTCACCAAATAGTGAAATTACAATATCCTTTTTATTAACCACTCTTTAAAGAAAATATCTGTAAAAATTAAAAGTTGTCTTTCTGAATCTATAATAGTTTTATTTTTTAATTCATCTATTGCTTTATTCAAACTTGAGGAAGCGATATGAAACTTTGATAAGGTATTTGAATTATAAATGCTTTTTCCATCGTTTTTTATTACTATTTCTAATGCCTTTTTCTGGGTAAGACTTAAATTTTCCCATATAAAAATGTATTCTTCACTTTTACTTGTAAGTATTAGCTCCACAGCCTGATTAACAGTATCTTTTGTAATCTCTTTTTCAATTCCGGATATATTAAATATTTCATAAGCCAACATCTGTGTGTAATAAGGAACTGAATCAGAAATATTACATATTTCTTTTGCCATATCTAGGGTAATATCTTTGCTTGCATCTCTAAAACCTTTGCTTAAGAATTCCACTAATTCAAAAGTATCTATTTTATCAATATATTTAATCTTTCCAATATTATAAAATGGGTTAAGTTTATTTGCAAATAAATCTTTCATTAAATGTGTTTTACTACCAGAAAAAATGTAGCTTACATCTTTCTGTAATTGAATAAATGAGCGCAATTCTTTTAGTAATTCGTTACCATTAAGTTTCTTGATTTCCTGAAACTCATCAAAGGCAATACAAACAGTTTTTCCAGTATCTGCCAGTTTTATTGGAATTTGCATAACATCTTCTAATAATCTATCACTTTCTGCGGATGGTGCCCAATTAAATTGTGGATTGAAATCCACCACTGGTTTACCCTCATTATCCACTGTTACACGGGGAATAACAGTCTTTAATATTCCCTTAAAAAATTCCAGTATTTTTGATACATTCCATCCAAGTGCTTTACTGGCGCTTTCTGCAAATATTTTAATAAATTTCTCTTTTGAATAAATACGATAAAAATCAATATAGATTCCAATAAAATCTCTATTTTCCTTGCGAAGGGATTCAAATAGATGAAAGATCAATGAAGATTTTCCATAGCGACGAGGACCATATAAAATAACATTTATATGATTCTTAATATCATGTTTCAACTCCTTCAATTCTTTAGTGCGATTAGTAAAATATTTACCTGTAACAACTTTGCCAAAAATGAAAGGATTTCTTGAAATCATTTTTTATTTACTCCGTTATTATTCCAGAAAAATATCATACTTATGGGCAATTGAATCAAAGTATGTTGGAATTGTTTAATGTCCTATAAAAATACGCTTTAGGTGCACTTCGTGCTTCTCACTTACATCAAAAAACTAATGTAAGTGACCAATTTGTAAGAAATTATGAAATAATATACAAAATTATTTTAAGTTATTTTAAGAAACTTAAATTGAAAAAATTCTATACTGTTTATTTTCTTTGTCAAATTTTTCTCATTCTATTATTGAGTCTACTCTAAAAAGGTATTTCCCACGAAATACGCGAAAAATACATACGGATATTATCAGGCTCGGCGCCCAGACGGACTGAATTTACACGAACCATTTTCGAGTATTTCGTGTGTTTCGCGGGTTTCTATAGTAAACTTATTATTATTTTGCTTCGATAAATCTAAAGGAGTGTAATAGAATTCACCCCGTTAGATAGTAAATTTATCTAATGGGGTAAAGTTGTATATTTGTTTTTCATATCTTACTATTAGGCAGT
Organism: Candidatus Cloacimonadota bacterium; assembly: GCA_023129415.1. Taxonomy (GTDB): domain Bacteria; phylum Cloacimonadota; class Cloacimonadia; order JGIOTU-2; family JGIOTU-2; genus JAGMCF01. Next base: position 18,726 of record JAGMCF010000269.1, on the reverse strand, counting down.
CCCCGATATATCGGGGTTAGATTTGTCCCGATCCGTTCAGGCTTCCCGATGAAATCGGGGAGACTAATACATCGGGATTATTACACCCCCTAAAGCTCTTTAATAGATCTAATCTTTTGCGACGCTACTTCTTTTCAGGATAATTCAAGATATGAATTTTGTCCGCTCTTATCAGCAATTTAGAATGAGATTTTCCCTCTTTATCTTCCCATTGATTTAGTTTAAGATTTCCTTCTGCAATAACCGGAGTTCCCTTTTTACCATATTCACCAAGTTTCTCTGCTTGTTTGCCCCAAACTTCCACATCCACAAAGTTTGTCTCTTGCTGCCAATTTCCATCTTTATCTTGATATGGACGGTTATTTGCTACTGTAATTGTAGTAACTTTCGTCTTTTTCTCTCCAATTTGGCGGACTTCTGGGTTTCTAACAATGTTTCCGGCTAAAGTTACATTGTTAATATACGGTGTTTTTATAGCCATTGTTGTTTCTCCTCTCAATTTTTTGCTTTAATCTTTCAAGTACTTTAATCTTTACATTATCCGCTCTACATTCTTAATTCCCGATCAAAAATTCAATGCTTTTTTATTAACTTCTAAACTATACGACATTATTGTATGAATATCCATTTTCTTGGAAGAATCCAGAATTTCTATTCCTACTATTTTCCAATCTTTCGTAATATCTAAATTCACACCCTCTGAAATTTCTACCACCCCTTCAGGTTGTTCATTACTAAACTCTATGTATAATGCATCTACTTCATTATCGTAATAAATTTTCATTTCAAACCTCTTTTTAAAGGATATGCGGTTATTATAGTGATATAATTTTCTTTAACATCACAAACGACCTTAATGGGATTCTTAAATCCTTGCACCTTCTTTGTAATTTCTTGCCTTCCTAATTTATTCACTTCTTTCAAAATTTCAGAAATTATCTTTTCTGTAATTTTGTAAAGTTTTAACCTTCTTTTTGCATGCCTTGAATATCTTATATTCATCTTTTACGGGCATCAAGCCTGATCAGTCATACTTTTTAGTCCGATTACTCCTGACCCACTTTGATCTCTAATCTCGTTTCGCTCTTTTCCTTAATTGCCCAGCCTTGAATAAATCAAAATCAATAGACCTACGATGACCTAAATGTAAAGCAACTGCAGTTCCTCCAACTAAATAAAATTCCCTCTGAAATACTTTTATTAGTCTAAGTAACTCAACCTGTTTTTGGGTTAATATTTCTCTATGGAACTGAAAAATGTTGTTGTGTGGTCTCACTTTTATTATCTAAAAAAATTGTATATAAATATTATGATAATTTTGCTTTATTTTGATTTATCAATATTCCTTTTAAAATATAGATTAAAAAAATTTACAACATCTGGATAATAATTCACTCTTTTCCTATTTGTTGCTTCATAAAAAATTTCAGCTACTTTTTTTATACCAACTAAGTCAAATAGCCTCTTTACGCCCTTTTCGTTACCATAATTCAATATTGATTCCACCAATAAATTTAGACTGATATTTTCTTTTGATTCTTCTTTTATCCACCAGAAAGGGTGACTGTTTTCTCTGATAAATTTTTTAATTTCAGGACTATTCATAATTCAAATAAAACTTTGTTATTAGTTATTATCATAGGCGAGGATGCCTGTGATACTTTGTTCAGAGATAATAATACATTAAATAATTGTTGATTTTTCATCAAATTTTTTTGAATATCCTCAGGATTCTTTGCATTTAAATATTGAAGAGCAAAAATTTCTCTGAATCTCAAGAGTTCCTTTAATAAATTCTTTCTTGTGGTTAAACTTATCGTTAAATCCAGAAGCTCAAATGCCCTCTCATAACAGTTGTTCACTTCATCTAAATCGCCTTTTATAATCCAATTCTTAGCTCTGTTTAGTTCATTTGCAATCATCAAAATTTGTTGACTCTTACTAAATTTATTCCATTTTTTAGTATCTAAATTCTTATGAAATTTAAGTTTATACATATCAACATTTAAGAAAGAGGGTTAAATAGTAATTAATCTGTTTACTATCTTATTGATTTTATTTCTTATTTGAAGATCTTCAATTTCCATACTTCTATTATCTAATGAGGGACGTATGTTTATTAAAGCAGTATATTCTATTCGTTTATCCTTTTCTTTTTCCAAATAAAGATTGATTCCCCAGAGGTTTTTTTGCTTGGAACCATTTTCTAATAATAATTCTTCCAAATCTGCATGTAGTTCAGCATCGAGAGCAATTATCTGCTTATCAATATCCACAACAGCTTTTATCATTTTTCTAAAAAAACTGTTATAATTCTCTAAAATTTTATTCCTAGAAATAGGATTAGATATGATCTTCATTTAGAATTTGTTCATTATTTTGGCGAGAGCAACTTTATACCATATTTCCATATTTCCATATTTCCATATTTCCATATTTCCATATTTCCATATTTCCTTATTTCCTTATTTCCTTATTTCCCTATTTCCCTATTTCCCTATTTCCCTATTTCCCTATTTCCCTATATCCTGATACCATTTATCACCTTTTCGATAACATAGTCTTTTTGCTCATCAGTTAGTTCTGGATAAATAGGAATGGAAATCACTTCTTTCGCTGCTTTTTCCGCTTCTGAAAAGTCTCCTTCTTTGTATCCTAAATAAGCAAAACATTCTTGAAGATGGAGTGGAACAGGATAGTAAATTGCATTGCCAATATTTGAATCATTTAAATATTTTTGAAGTTTATCACGATTTTCAGTTCTAATTGTGTATTGATTATAAATCATCCTGTTGTAATTTTCAACATAAGGGATTCCAACAACATCCATTAATCTATCACCATAATATTCTGCGTTATCCTGCCGTCCTTTATGCCATTTTTCCAACAAAGGAAATTTAACAAGAATTACTGCTGCTTGAATTGTATCTATTCGGAAATTTCCACCAATAATTTTATGATAATATTTTGGTTTACTTCCATGAGCCCGAAGAATTTTGATTTTTTCTGCTAATTCCTCATTATTTGTAGTAACCATCCCACCGTCTCCACAACAGCCAAGATTTTTACTTGGAAAGAATGAGAAACAGCCCACATCTCCGATTGAACCAGCTCGCTTACCTTTATACTCAGAACCAATTGCCTGGGCAGCATCTTCTATCACATATAGATTGTGTTTTTTGGCAATTGTATTAATTTTGTCCATCTCTGCTGTCTGGCCAAAGATGTGAACAGGTATAACTGCTTTAGTCCTCTCTGTAATTTTTTCCTCAAGTAAAACTGGATTAATATTATAGGTTTTGGGGTCTATATCCACAAATACAGGCTTTGCACCAACACGGTAGATGCAGCCAGCAGTTGCAAAAAATGTAAAAGGAGTTGTAATAACTTCATCTTCTTGACCAATATTCATTGCCATCAATGATATTAAAATAGCATCAGTTCCGGAAGATACACCGATTGCATATTTGCATTGGCAATATTCCGCAATTTTCTCTTCCAATTCTGCTATTTGTGGTCCATTAATAAATCTTTTTGAATCAAAAACATCTCTCATTGCTTGTAAAACATCTTCTTTAATCGGCTCATATTGAGCATTAAGGTCTAACATTGGAACTTTCATATCTGTTCCTTTCTTGTAGTATCAATAACTTTTTAAAATTTCCAGATTTGGAATCCTTTCAAAGTCTTTAGTATTTAAAGTAACTACTGATAAACTATTGCCAATAGCTGTTGCGGCAATAAATCCCGATATATCGGGACTAAATTCAATTATTTTATTTTGAGATTTTAATTCATTGTAAACTTGAGATGCGATTTTTGCAATCGTTAAGTCAAATGGTAAAATTCTAAATCCTTCAAATAACTGATTGATTAAATTAACATTTTTTATATTTACACCAACAAAAATTTCAAAGACGGTGATAGAAGAAATAAAAAGTTCATCATAAGATTTAAAGAGTTCATACAAAATAGTCTTTGCCTTATTTTTCTTTCTTACATATTCAATTACTATGGAAGTATCTATCAAAATTTTTCTATTGACCATTGATTAAACTCCCTTTGCATCGCTTCTATTCTCTGTATCTCTTCTGGACTCAAAGTAGGTCCATTTAATAGAAATTTCAAAAATTTCTCTCTGGCCTCTAATTTTTCTTTATCTATTTCATTAAGAGGTAGTATGATTACCTCAACCTCTTTGTTTCCAAAATCTTCAGGTAGTTTTACCAATACCTCGTTATTTTTTACTTCTTTAACCTGTCTTATTGCTTTCATTTTTCCTCGTTTTCTCTGAATTCTTTACTAAACACAATGAATTCAATAAATTGATAATATCATTTAAAAGTTGTTTTTGCGACATATTTTCATTCTTTCTAAAACCAGTTTTTGGATAGCTTCTTCATCCAAATTGGGATGTTGATTTCTTATGCCATCTTTCATAACCTCATAAGTTAGATCAGACAATTGAATAGCTTCTTCAATCCTTTGTTGAGGAGTCATTTTCTTATATATTTCAATCCGATATTGTGGTAATTTATTAAATTTCATAATAAATTTAGGTAGAATCTTTCCTTAATATAAGGAAACTAATAGCATAAAGTTTCCTTATTTAAAGGAAATCTTGCCATAATACAAAAAAAGTATTTCTGTCATTTTTTTGTTGAGCTTCAGTGATGACTTTCTTAATTCTTTTCCGATTCGTCAAATCAGGATAATCCCAGAAAACTGCCTTAAGATAATTTGGTTTCATTTTCAATTTCTAATTTTTTACCCCGTTAGATAAGTTTTCATTTAGCTTAGATGCACGGTAATACATAGCTATCTAACGGGGTGAATTTGATATTTTATATTTCCACAGATTGTCCATTATTTTCTAATGATTTCTGTGCAGCTACTAAAACTTTAAGAACATCCACACCGTTCTGCCCGTCTGTTAATGGCTTTTTATGATTTACTATACAATCAATAAAATGACTGTCCTCTCTTTTTAATGGTTCACCAAGATTGATTTTCGGAATAGTAATATCACCATCGTGAAGAATAAGAGATTCAGCAAAAGAATCATAGGATACATTGGAAGCATCCACACCTTTATCATAAATTCTGATTTTTTCTCTTATTTCCATATCATCAAAAGTTACCATTTTTTCACTTCCAACAATTGTGAATTTCCTTATTTTATGAGGGTCAAGCCAGCTAACCTGTCCATGACATACTGCTTCATTATCAAAATAAATTGTAAAGAATACTACATCATGAATTGAATTCTTTTTTTGTAAAAAAGTCTGACCAGTTGCTGACACCAGAACTGGTTTTGCATCAACAAGGTAAAGCATAATAGAAATATCATGCGGAGCAAAACTCCATAAAGCATTTTCATTTGAACGAACTTTTCCAAGATTGACTCTCTGGGAGTAAATATAAAGCACATCACCAATAGTTTTTTCATCAACCAATTTTTTTAGATATTCAACTGCGGAATGATAAAGCAGTAAATGTCCTACCATTAAAGTCAGGTTTCTTTCTTTAGCTAATTTAACTAATTCCTCAGCTTCTTCAATATTCAGTGTAATAGGCTTTTCTACAAAACAATGTTTGCCAGAAACAAGTGCATCCTTTGCAATCTGAAAATGGGTTTCTGCACTTGTGGCTACAACCACAGCATCAGTTTCAGAATTTTCTACTAATCTTTTATAATTTTTTTCAACTCTTATTTCAGGAAATTGTCTTTTCACTCTTTCAAGATTTTTCTCTACTAAATCACTTACTCCTGCAAGTTCACAATCATGTATATTATAAAAAGTTCTAACATGGTTAAAGCCCCAGGAGCCAGAACCAATAACTGCTATTTTGGGTTTAGTCATTTTTTGCCTTTCTATTTTTTCAGGATTAATCATACACAATACTTGAAATAGTTTTATTTCTTTTTAATAAGAATTATTCAAATTTATACTAAATATAACCACATTGTTCAGTATGGTGAACGATTAAGCGGTATTATTGTTCTTCATAATATACAATAGTTGTTTCAATAATATCTTAGTGAAGATTGAAATAATGTATCTTATACTTTATAGTATTATAAATGAAATTCACCCTTCGTCCCGAATGCTTTCGGGACTACGGAGAACGGGGCTTTGTTTTCCCGACATGTCGGGATCAATATTTAGATTTTGTCCCCAATTCCTGAGCCCCCCCGATTCAATCGGGGGCAGGAACGGGCTTAATTGGGAATAGAATTTTAATCTTTTACCTTTAATCTTTAATCTTTGCGGTTTACCGCGCTATGTAATAGACGCACTTCGTGCCCGTCACTTACAATTTCAATTTATTGCAATTGACTAACCGTAAGCGAGTTACTCTATATTATCTTTATATTTTAATCAATCAACTCAATATCACGAATATCAATCTCAACAGCAACAGCTTGACGAATTAAATCAATGTTTAAAACTAATTTATATTTTCCCTTACGATGAGAAATTTTACCCTGAAAATTTTTAAAAGGACCTCTTATTACTCGCACTCTTCTACCTCTTTGTAAATAAGAATGAGGAAATAGTCTGAAACCCTTTTCTTTAACTCCACGAATTTGGAGCAGTTCCTTAAGAAACTTTATTTGATCAAGTGGTTCAATGAATTTGCAAATATGTCCTGTCTGATATAATTGTTTTTTCCCATCTCCATTACATCTACAAAAAATATATCCTGAGAAAAGTGGCTTCATAAAAGCAACTATACGATTTTTGTAATGTCTTACACTTTCCTGCAAAGGTAAATAATATGAAATATTATAATCAATGCAACCCTGAGCAACTTTCTTTTCATGACGAGACTTTGTATAAACTGCATACCATTTTGTATCATCATCAGGTATATCAAGTGTGCCATGTAATTCTTCAATATTAGCAATGTTATTCATACTTTTACCCTTTTAAAAGTAAATCAGGTTATATATTTATTGATTTCATTTATCTTGTCAATTTTTTCCCAGGTAAAAGTTTCTTCTGTTCTACCAAAATGACCATAAGCAGCAGTTAGTTTATAAATTGGTCTTTTTAAGTTTAAATACTCAATTATTTCTCCTGGTCTTAAGGGAAAAACATTTCTTACAATTTTTACTAATTCATCATCAGCAACTTTACCTGTTCCAAATGTATTAACCATTACACTTACAGGTTCAGCAACACCAATCGCATAAGCTAATTGAATTTCACACTGGTTTGCAATATCAGCTGCTACAATATTCTTGGCAATATATCTTGCCATATATGATGCACTTCTATCAACTTTGGAAGGATCTTTGCCTGAATAACAACCTCCCCCGTGACTACCTTTTCCACCATATGTATCTACAATAATCTTCCTTCCGGTCAAACCTGTATCACCCATAGGACCACCAGTTACAAATCTACCAGTAGGATTTATATGAATTCTGATGTTATTATTCCACATTTTTTCTGGAATAACTTGTTTTATAACCTTTTCCAAAATATCTTTTCTTAATTGCTCAATTGAAATCTCTGATGAATGATGTGCAGAAATGATAACATCAACAACATTTTTGGGAAGACCATCTTCATATTCAATTGATACTTGAGACTTACCATCAGGCTTTAAATATGTTAATATTTTATCTTTCCTAACTTGTGCCAGTCTTCTAACCAACTTATGAGCAAACATTATTGGCATAGGCATAAGCTCAGATGTTTCATCACAAGCATAAGCAAAAACCATACCCTGGTCTCCTGCTCCTTGCTCATGGATATTAGCTTTGTCTACACCCATTGCTATATCTGGAGATTGAGTATTAATTGTAGAAAGGACAGCTGTGGTTCGATAATCAAAACCTAATTCTGGTTCAGTATATCCAATATCTTTAATAGTCTCTCTTACAATTTGTGGAATATCAACATAACATTTTGTTGTTATTTCTCCACCCACTAAAACCAATCCTGTTGTAACAAATGTCTCACACGCAACCCTGCAATCTTTGTCTTCTTTTATTATTGAATCTAAAATTGCATCTGAGATTTGGTCAGCAACTTTATCTGGATGCCCTTCTGTAACTGATTCTGATGTAAAAATATGTTTGCTTTTGTTAATCATTTTTCTCCTTGAGTTTATTATTTTTTTCTTTTAAGTTTTTGAAATATTCTATCTTACCCCAATGAATTCTTTCCTTTTCATATGAAAATCCCTTCGCCACAAAGGTTCATCCTTCGCAGTAGCAGTCCTACTGCTACGGAGAATGGACACAAAGACACAAAGAAAAAAATTAAAAACATGATTAATTCAACAACTCTAATGTAATTTTCATTCTCCTTTGTACCGACAAGTCGGGATGTATGTTTCATATTATTGTATTAAATTCAAAACATTGTGCCAAAATACTGATTTAGCCCAAAAGTCATTAATAAAGTAACTTTGGGGGTAAACAAATAACTGATGTTGCGTTTTTGACACATTAATTTATAAAATATGTTTCAACTGTGCTACAGAAGTTAAATTTATAATTCATAATTGGAAACTAATAGAATGTTAATTCAAGTTTCGCAGGAGTGAAAACTGACGAATAAATCATAATTAACTTTTTATAATATCTTCTGCGAAACATGAGTAAGATTTACATTAATTTCATCCCGACAAGTCGGGACTAATGACAAATAAAATGTCAAAACTTAAATGTCAAAGTCATTTTTTCTGCTTTGATTTAATTATAATTGATGAGAAAATTAAATTAAGTTCATTGGCTTCTTTCCAATAAATCTTTGCTTCATCTTTTCATGCCATAGGCAGATCAGCCTTTGGCTGATAATTGTGGAACTGCTTTTGCAATCATTCTCAACCAATGTTTTGCTTCTTTAGACTCCTTTTTACAAATACCTATTTTATGTTCAAAATCTCTTTTTGACTCTGCACAATCTGCTTCAGAATAATTGGCACCAACACTTGTACCCGCTTTAACTAATTGAGTAATTAGAGGTAGAGTTATCGGATTCTGGGGGATTTTTTTAGCAAATTCGATAATATTCTCACCAAATTTTGCAGTTCTCTCCTCTAAATCGAATTTCTTTTTATTTGCCATTTGTCATTTGATATTTCATTAGAAATTAGATATTTGTAATTAGTTATTCAAGTTTCACAAGATGGAAATTATTGAATAAATCATATTTAACTTTTTATAATATCTCCTGCGAAACTTGAGTTAATTAAAATTATGTTCCAAGAGTCCATGAACTCAGATATTTCTCTTGTTCTTCAGTAAGCTTATCAATTTCAATATTCATAGATTCAAGTTTAAGTTTGGCAATATGGTTATCAATCTCTTCAGGTACAGGACTTACATTAACAGGTAATTTTTCTCCATTCTTGAATTTTTTCACAAAATATTCAATTACTAATGCATGGTTGGCAAAGCTCATATCCATAACAAGAGGAGGATGACCATTGGCAGCAGCAAGATTTATTAGACGGCCTTCTGCCAGAATATAAATACTTTTACCAAAAATTTCATACTCCTTAACAAATTTTCGAACTTTTTTCTTATTCTCACAAAACTTGTTCATTTCTTTTAAATTTATTTCAACATCAAAGTGACCTGAATTGCATACAATAGCTCCATTCTTCATCTTCTCTATATGAGGAATATCTATGACATTAATATCCCCTGTGAGTGTAACGAATAAATCACCTAATGGAGCTGCATCAATCATCTTCATTACTCGGAAACCATCCAATACTGCTTCAATTGCTTTAAGATGATCAACTTCAGTTATAATAACATTTGCTCCCATACCTTTTGCTCTCATTGCAAATCCTCTGCCACACCATCCATAACCAGCAACAACAACAGTTGAGCCTGCAAATAAAATGTCTGTGGCACGAATAATACCATCAACTGTGCTTTGTCCAGTGCCATAACGATTATCAAAAAAATGTTTTGTCTTTGCATCATTAACAGCAATAATGGGATATTTAAGGGCACCATCCTTAAACATACTATGGAGCCTGATAACACCTGTGGTTGTCTCCTCCCCTCCACCAATCACATCTTTGCATTTTTCTGGATATTTTGAATGCAATGTAGAAACCAGATCACAGCCATCATCAATTGTGATATTTGGATTGAATTCCAATACACTATCAATATGAGCATAATAAGTTTTATTATCCTCACCATTGATTGAATATACATCAATATCAAAATCTTTAACTAAGGAAGCAGCAACATCATCTTGTGTAGAAAGTGGATTAGAAGCACAAAGTCGAACATCTGCTCCACCCGCCTGTAATGTCCTCATAAGATTTGCTGTTTCTGTTGTAACATGCAAACATGCTCCAATTCTAATATTTTCTAAAGTTTTCTCATCTTTAAATCTTGCTCGTATCATCCTTAGAACAGGCATATTTTTCTCTGACCATTTTATTCTTTCTAATCCTTCTTTGGCTAAACCTAAGTCTTTTATATCGTGCATAATTTCTCCTATTTTACTTATGTTTTTATTATCTTAATTTTAATCAATTCTCTGATATTTCGAAGACATACTTCCCAATTTATAGAAAAATAGCTTAACTGATACACCAGCCAGCTATTTTTGTAATATAGGAAAAGAAGAGAATCAATTATTTAATTTGGTTTTATTATTTTACTTTTCTTATCTGTAACTTTTCGTATTCTATGACCACGACGTCCTATTTTTGGTTCTTCACCACCCTTGGATGACCTATCACCTTCCTTATTCATAGATGGAAATAAATCGTCCTCTAAATCACAATCATATTCTTGTATTGTAGAAGAAGGACTCACTATTCTAATAATAGGTAATTCAAGTAAGAATGACATATCGGTTGGAGGTTCAACTTCATTAGTAAAAGACAAAGTTGGTAAAAATAAAAAACCAAATAGAATAAAAAGTATTCCTTTTTTCATTTTCATCCTTTATAATTATCAATATTTTTTAATTCAGTTTTTTCCCTGTCAAGCAATATAAAATTTTTTATTACATCTCAATAAAAATCTATTAATAAAAAATTCCATAATTTACTTGTTTCAGTTAATATTTGTATGAGGAATAAACAATGCTGCTATAAATTCATCCATATATAAAGGCTCATTACTTAAGTCGATATAAGTTGTTTTGTTAGAAACATTAAATATTTCGTTTCTAATCTTTTGTGAAATTAGGTATTTGATAGAACCTGTTAAAGATGAATTACCTACAAAAATAATTTTCTCTTTTTCTATAGGTGGAAATAAGCCGATATATAGTGCATTAGTGATATTGAGAGAATTTCCAATTCCACCTGCAATAAATAGATTATTAATTTCAGAAATATCTAGAGACAATTTTTTCATTAGCAAACTTATACCTGAATAGATAGCAGCTTTTGCGCGTAAAATATTATCAATATCAGTTTCATCAATATAAATATGTTCATTATTTGAAGTCTGGCTCTTATCATAAAGAATGAAAGCTTTTCTATGACCTATTTTGTCAGTAACCTTATCTGTAAATTTACCGCGATTATCAATGTAATTCTTCTCTTTTAGAAGTTTAATCAGACTGATAACTCCTGTACCGCTAATACCGCAGGGTTTTGTATCACCTGCAATTTTATAAATAAATTTATTATTTTCATAAGATACTTCTGCGATTGCACCTTGTTTGAATCTCACTCCACAATTAAGTCCCATTCCTTCAAAAGCAGGTCCTGCAGAACATGCACAACCCATCAACCAATCTTTGTTGCCAATAATTATTTCGCCATTTGTGCCAATATCAACCAAAATATTTATTTCTTCTTTCTTGTGTATTTCACAGGAAATAATTCCAGAAACCAAATCTCCACCAAGATAATTTGCTACACAAGGAATTACAAAAAGTTTACCTCTTTGAATTATATCAATAATTGAATTTGCATCTGTTACTGGAAATGCCTTTATTACCGGGCTGTAAGGAGTTTCTCGAATGAATTTTGATGGTAAGCCTAAAAATAAATGAATCATTGTTGTATTTCCAGAAATGACAACAGATTTTATTTCGTTAACAGAAAAGTCATTTTTCAAACACAAAGAATTGATACTCAAATTTAATTCATTAACAACTATCCTTTGTAAGATTTCAGCACCTTCATTTTTCTGAGCAAAAATGATTCGATGAATAATGTCTGCCCCATAAATAATTTGAGGGTTATAAAAAGATAAAGAATCAATGAATATCCCTGAATCTAAATCCAGTAGAGCAATAGAAATCGTTGTTGTTCCAAGATCAATTGCAATTCCCAGATTTCTTAAGTTTGTTCCTTCTATAATATCAACTATTTCGTATTTGTTCTCGTTCCCAATCCCCTGATTGGGAACGCAATAAAGATAGATTGTGTAAATATTTTTTTTATGAGTTGCTCTGGATATTTTCGATAACAACTCAATATCTGATGTAATTAATATTTTAAAACCTTCTTTTTTTAATAAATTTTTAAAATATTCAAAATCTGATAGATAGGTAGTTCGTGATTCAGGATCTATGTTTAGCTCGACTTTTTTTATGACGGGATCAATTTTAATCTCAGCAAATCTTTCAATAAACTTTTTTTTATCTTCTTCAAGCACCAGGTTACTATATTCCGGCAAAACAACTGTCATATCTTTGCTGACATAAGTTTTACAGGCTAAACAGGATTTATTATCTATAAATACAGAACACTTTTTACAAACACTTTGACCTCCACAGGGAGCATCTATAAACAATCCGCTTTCTTGAATGGCAGCTAATAAATTAGTATTTTCTTTAACCTGGATTTCTTTTGTAAAACTACCTGAAATTAATTTTAAAATTTTCATTTGATATTTTTCATCTCCAGGTTTCTTTTAAATATTTTGGAATATCTGCTGCTTCTTGAGGACCAACCAAAACTTCCCAATCTTTAAGTTCATCCTCCAATTCTCCACTTATTATGGCTACATACCCGGGAATTATCACTCTTCTATGATTTATTTTTTCATCAATTCCTGAATTTTTCAAAGCTCTTCCAACAATTTCTCCTGAGAATTTATTTGCAGACCAGGCAGTTAATACTGACATACCCTCCGCATCAACAATAAATAACCATACTGGATAGATTGAGTTCTCAATTTCACCAGATACAATGAAATAAGTTAAAGAGAAATTCGTTGTTACAATAAGAGGTGAATTTTCATCAGGTTCACCAACTTTGTATATCCCAGAATCAATTTGAAGTGGTTTTTGAGGGTCAGTGAAAATATTCTGCCTTAATGTAAGAAAAGGAAATAGAGATGCACCTGTAAAATTTTTTAAGATGATAATTGAAGAATATTTACAAATCCCTAGAATTGTAGACGATAAGCTGTCTTCATCATTACATTCAGTAAGAATAGGATAGCCTGCCAGCTTAATTCCTTTTTTTATTGCTAATCTTCTCAGATAAACATTATCTTCCAATAATTCATTTAAGTTATTAAAATCTATTGATAAGATTATATTTTTGGAATTTTGAGCTTCACATATTGAAACCTGAACAAATAGTTCCTCTAAGTTTTTTGCCTGAACTACAATTGGAATTTGAGAATCAGAAATTATTTCAAGTGTTTCTTCCAGATTTTGAACTCTATTTAATATCATTCTTTTATTATCAACAAGTTGAATTGATTCCTTAATCATTTCAGAATTACAATTGCCTAAAATTATTATCTTTCCAGTTTTGGATGAAATTATTTCCAATTTTTGCAGATAATTATTTTTATCGTCCGATTCGTTTTTGAGAGAAATACATTCCGGTTCAAGCATTTCTCCAACTCGTTCAAATTTATAACTTTCAATTCTATTTAATTCTTTATTAAATTCATCTTCATTTAAAGCATCAGAAATTTCTAGAGCTAAAAGAGTCTGATTAACAAAAGTTTTTTCATGCCTGAACATCACTGTTTCCGCACCAATGGAAATTTCATCTGAGCAATACTTAAATGCTAATTTTTTTATGGGTGGTGATTGAGCAGTTCCCAATATTTCTAATGCTTCATCAGATATATAAGGACACACTTCAGGTTCAGCAATTTTCCCGGCAAGTTTCATTGCAAATGCCAGACAGGTGGGAACACCGCATTCACCACAATTCTTATTTGGTAGAAGTTTAAATATCTCCAAGCCAGTAAGTGCCATGATTTATTTCCAATTCTAATATGATTACTTCATTTATATAATGAATTAATAAATTTTTTAATTTGTTTTACTGATTCCGGATGACGAACAACAACTATATTTGCTCCAGAAAGTACCAAACCAATTGCTGTTACAGTCTCCCAGTATACACCTCTTTCTGATTTACTACCGAATTCTTCTCCTTCAATTCTTATTTCCTTTACTTTCCAGGTCTCCTGACCAACACAGCAAATCATTGGAGGTATCATATAATGGTCTTCATTAAATGTTTGAAGTCTAATCCGTTCCATAACTGAATAAGTATATTCAAAACCATAACCCAATCCACCCGTAAGGGGATCCATAATAATTCTTTCAATAGGAAAGTTCATCTGGGTAATCAGGATATTAAGCTGTTTTTGAATATTAACATCTATCGGTGCTTCAGCAATTAAATAGTGGTTACTTGCCAGTGCTGATGCTGTAATTGTTCTGTAATTATCCTCGTGAGCAGAACCAATAATAATCTGTCTTTTAGCAAGTTCACAGCATTTAGTAAAGACCTTATTTTGTTTTTCAAAATTCCCATCAGGTCTAATCATTACAGGGGTATCTACTGCTCTAAGAATTGAATTCATATTTTCAGCTGCTTGTGCCGCTGAAATATTTTCTCTATCCTGATGAGTTCCAATCATATCAAAAAAAATAATATCTGCACCAAATTCTTCCACTGCTTTCTTAGCCCTTTCAACAGGTGATTTTAAAATAGTATCATCCCAAACTTCTTTTAAAGTATCAGGCCATTTCTCAGGATATACATCATTTACTTCTATTGCAATAGCAGGTCTATTTGGACAAATTTCATCAAATGAATAATTAGGGAAACCTTTTTCACCACCTATTATTACTTTATCTGACAGTATAATTTCCTGAACTTTGCCTTTCCATTCTGCTACTGGTTTTTCAAATTCCATTTTTTATTTCTGTGTCCTTCTCGTTACCAATCCCCTTTCTCTCTCGTTACCGAAGGCTTTCGGGATAACGTAATTTTATGTGAAACCAAGACCTTACGGATGGTTGAGCTTGCGAATCCTCTTCATCCTTCGTCCCGAATGCTTTCGGGACTACGGAGAACGGGCGTAATGGTTGGTGTTGGTTGTGTCAACCATTGCGTCCCGATATATCGGGATCGCAAAGTTTTTGTTTCATAGGTTTCATATCAACTCCCCCATTTTGAGTGCAGGATGTTGTTTTTCAGTTAAAAATTCGATTAATCCAGATATGTCTTTCGTTATGGTTTCATCAGCAATTTTATTTATTAAATCTGGAACTTCTAATTCTCCAGCTCGTTGAACAAGTTTCTCCCTGAATCTTTCTTTAACATAAGAAGGCATCCAGACTAACCGTTTCAAACCGCCTTCTGCAGAAACGAATTTTTTACTGATAATATAGTTCAAGCCAATTCCGAGAAAACCGGGAGTTTGCTGTCCGCCTCCCACAACTCCGGCAAGAGTGGAAAAAGTCATGCCGCAGGGAGTCATTTCCAAAAAAGTCCGATCAACTATCATAAATCCACCTGTTCCGGGTAAAATGGCAATTATGCATTCAAAACATCCACAGGAAGTCATGGGATATTTTATCAAAGAATAAGCGCTGAATCTTTCCAGAGTTTTATTTGAAGCTTTATAAACAAATTCGTTGACTCCTTTCCATTCCCCTATTTCAGCATTAATTAATTCACCCTTTCTAACTGGCTGGTTAGGTCCAGTAGGACTAATCTGAAAGGCTGTCTTTCCATCAAGCCAGTTATAAGCTCCACAAAGACCCGGACGTTCTGGTGTAATTATACAAACATGGTTGGGTGCAAATGACTGGCATAAAGTGCAGGAATAGAAAACATCTACACTCTCATCTGTCATTTCCCCCATTCTCTGGTCTCGTTCATTATAGAGTTTTTCTGCTCGTTTTAAGAATTCATTAACCTTTTCCTCTTCAGTATAAATGTGAACTTCCACTTTATCTATAATAGAAGGAAATTCATCTAAAAATTTTGTATGAATAATTGTCCCAAGATGTTTTATTTTAAAACCAGATTTTTTCGCATTTTTACTTATTCTTAGCCATACGATGCTGCGCTGACCAATATGCATAATTCCAGTAGCATGATTTATTAAACTATGAATTCTTCTCTCTATTACAGGTTCAAAATCTTTTTGCATTTCTCGTCCTGCCACATAAACAACTATCCCAAGAGGTAAGGCAGAACCTTCTTCTACTTCATCAATTTCTTTGCCTATGACTTGAATTTTCCCATTTTCCACCTCATCTAAATTTTTCATTTCTACAAATTCAAGTGCTTTGGAATATTTCCCTCCAAATTCTATGGCAACATCTTCCTTTCTTACTCTTTCTCCTTCAAATGCAGAACTGTATCTTACCGGAATTGGTACATCAGTAATTTTTACTTTGATGTTCCGAACTTCAAGGCATTTATCAACAATTTTATTTGGATCCATCTCAAATGTTAAAAGTCTCTGTTCAAATCCTTGCTCATCCTTAACTGATATTTCAGGAACTTCAAAATTGCAAATTACTGGAAAGCCCATAGCAATTGCACCTACAGCGGTTGCAACTTTTTTAGCATCAACTCCTCCTAAAACCATGGCAAAAGCAGGAATTCGTTCAGCACAATATTTAAGACACTTTTCTTTTTGACCTCCCTGGATTCCCCCATAAGTTAAAGCTGTTCGTACAGCCCAATTAAGTCCTAAAACTACTGATTCAGTATTACTGCCAAGATATACAATGTAAGTATCAAGTAACATCTCCACATTTTGATTGGATAATTGTTCATACATTGTTTTTCCTTCATAATCTGCTGCTAAAACAGATAGGATATTCTTTTCTTGAAAAGAACGGATAATATTTACAGCCGAATCTTCATCTTTGGCAGCACCGACTATAACTGCTATTCCGGAAATATCTCCGCTGACGAGCTGGACACCAAGTGACCTTAAAACATTATCAGGAATAAAATTAATTTTTTCACCAGCCGAAGATTCCACTGCCAAACTGAGTTCTTGTAAAATAATTGTATCAATTCCTAAATCAAGAGTTTTATTTAAATTAATATCTGTTGAAATAATGTCTGAATTCTTTTTCTCTATTTCGTAGATGAGATTTTGAACATCAAGGAGTGATTGAATTTTTTTACCACTAAATGCAAAATATAAAGGTAAATTATATGCAGTTTCAGGAAATTCTATTTTTTTGTCTGCAGGAATTTTATTCTCATATTTTGAGATTACTTTTTTTGTATCATTTAACTGCTCTTGATAACCCTGAATCGCAAGTTTGATGATCTGTTCGGACATTTTTTATTTCCTTTCTTTGATTATTGCTCTCGTTCCCAATCCCCTGATTGGGAACGCAATAATAAGCCAAACCCTGTTTGGAAACAAAAGCAATGAACGCCTTTTTATGCTTGACTTATCACTTTTTTAATTATTTTTTAAAAAATTCTTTTGTTTCATTTAAGTTTTAAACAGATTTATTTCGTCAACAATATTTCTCAAATCACGATAAGATTTTGAATCATCAGGAAGGTCCAACAATGAATTTTGATTTAGTTCATATTTCAGGATGTTTTCATCGTGATGAATTATTCCGAGATATTTTAGTTCTTCATTATTTGATTCTTTGATAAGCTTTTCAAAATCCTTTGTCTTGTCCTCATCAATTACATCATTAATTAAAAGATAATTCTTATCCGTTTGAATTTCAAGTTCCTTCATTAATTCAACTTGTTTTACACCTGTTAATATTCCTTTTCGCGAGAGGTCAGCTATAATAAAGGAAATATTAATATCGCCAAGGGTTCTTCTGCTTAAATGTTCCAATCCTGCTTCACAATCCACGATGATAAGTTGATAATTCTTTTTAAGCTTTTCAATCATCAATTTTACAATGTTATTAACATAGCAGTAACATCCAGGACCATCTGATCTTCCCATTACAATCAAATCAAAACCTTTTGATTCAACAATAGCATTATTTAACGCATATTCACAGTAATCATATTTTGAAATCGAAGCACTGTATTCATATTTTTTATTCAGAAGTTTCTGACGAATGTTTCCGATGGTATTTTCTACATGTAATCCTATTAATTCTCCAAGGCAAGCATTTGGATCAGCATCAATTACTAAGATCGGTTTTACATTTTTCTGTAAGACATATTTCAAAAAAAGGGCAGTAAGAGTTGATTTCCCTGTCCCGCCTTTGCCAATGAATCCGATAAGTTTTGACATTGTTATGTCCTGTTTTTATATATTTCAGAAACTGTCTTTAAAAGTTCAAGTACTTTATCAGCAGCTTTCTCTGATAAAGAACCTACACCACAGGCAGGAGTTATAATAGTATTATTAATAATATTATCTCTATCAACACCCTTTGATACCAACTCTTTTTGTGTCATTATTAGCTTATCATACAAGCTTTCTGGGCTTTCAGAAAATATTTTTTCTTCATATGTTGGAATGATACCCCAGGCGATGTATTTATTCTT
>JAGMCF010000268.1 GCA_023129415.1 Candidatus Cloacimonadota bacterium | reverse complement strand
CTCCAAGACTAATGCGATTAATACCACATATTTTCCAGTTTTTTGCAGTAGTTTTGTTTACATTTATTGGATTGGCTTCTAAAGTAACTTCAGGATTTTCTGATATAACAAATTTATTTTTTATTGCAGTTATAATCTTAAACAAATGAGTAAATGAGAGTAAAGATGGAGTGCCACCACCTAAGTAGATCGTTTTAATAGTGTAATTCTTATCAGGGGAAAAGAGCTCTATCTCTTTTCTTAAATATGTTATGTATTTATTTACTAATTTGGATTTATAAGGGATTGAGTAAAAGTTGCAATAGTTGCATTTTTTTATACAGAACGGGATATGGATATATAATGAAAGTTTTGTAGCCACAAATAGTTACCCGGTAAGATACTCAAATATTAAATGAAAATAATCAGTAAAAAATCTAAGTACAAATTTCTATCCCCAATTTGATTGGGGACTAAACAATTTTATAATTCTAAATTTTACTGGATATAGTTATTTTGAATTTTTTATTTTGATTATTAAAATTTATTTAGGAATTAGGATTTATTATTTAGATTTTACTATTACTATCGATTATCTCTATGGTTAGTTCTCCTAAAAGATTTTTAGTAACCTATTCCAGCGTATACGATGATGGTCATCCAATGAAAAATAGATGATCATTGGAACACCTTTAATGAGTTCTTTATCTAAGAATCCCCAATAGCGTGAGTCACTGCTGTTGTCTCTGTTATCACCCATCATAAAATATTTGTCTTCTGGAATTATTAATGGTCCGAAGTTATCCCTGCTTCCCATAAATTTTGAATTTATATAAAGGTGTCCTTTTTCTCGTGGAATAATACGATAATCTATATTTTGAATATAATTTTCTTTTATATATTTTCCATTTATATATAAATTTTTATCTATGATTTGGATAGTATCACCCGGCATACCGATAATTCTTTTTATAAAATCTCTTCGTTTATAATACTTGAAAAAGAAATTTTTCTTATCCCAATATATTGGTCTGATAATTTTAGCATATCTTTCTCTGGGTTGAGGATGAAATGTATCCAAAGGATATTTGAAAATAACAGGTTCAAATTGTTTTGGTTCACGGAAATGAAATATAAATTTATTAGCAATTAAGAAATCACCAATTAAGAATGAACTCTCCATTGAACCGGTTGGTATTTTGAAAGTTTGAATAACAAAAGTTTTTATGATAATTGCAGCAATTCCAGCAAAAATTATTGCTTCAATCCATTCTCTTAATACAGATTTCTTCTTTTTGGGCTTCTTTTTCTTTTTATTATCTTTGGGCATGTGAATTGCACCTCATTAAAGAGTTTTATTTGCTTTGATCATTTTGAAATTTTCTACAGATTGTTTCAACTTCACGGAAATTTACTTTGCCACTTGCCATCATCGGGATATCTTCAATCACATAAAATTCTTTTGGAATTGCAATTGATGGGAGTTCTTTTGACATTTTCTTCTGAATCTGCTTTTTATTAATTTCTTTTGTAGTTACAGCAGCCACAAGGTCAGCTCCTTTTGTAGGATTAGGAACATCAACGACGCAACATACAGCGTCTTCTGGTAACAGTTTTTCTAAAATACTTTCAACACGAACCAAAGAGACCATTTCTCCACCAACCTTTACAAATCTTCTCAATCTCCCTCTATGCCATAGAAATCCATCTTCATCTAATACTCCCATATCACCTGTATCATACCAGCCATTACGAATACGCAGTGAAGTCTCTTCAATATCTCCTAAGTAGCCATTCATAACCAGATCACCTTTTACTAAAATCTTACCTTCCTTATTTGCAGAAAGTTCTTCATCTGTTTCTCTATCTAATATTTTAACTTGAACCCCGGGAAGAGGTTTACCTATACTACCAGGTATATTAGCACCTGGAACATTTACAGAAACTACAGGACTTGTTTCTGTGGTTCCATATCCTTCCATAACTTCTAAATTGTGTTTTTTCATATATCCTGCACGGAGCTGATCCGTAACTTTATCTGCACCTGCAATAGCATATCTAATAGAATCAAAATCACCAACCTCTGATTTTTGCAAATATCCACTGAAAAAGGCTGGGGTTCCTACCATAAGAGTTACTTTATATTTCCTGATTGAATCGCATATCGCTTTGTAATCTAATGGATTCGCATGAGCAACAACAGATGATCCCATGAGAATTGGTAGCCAGAAAGTAATCGTCAGTCCAAATACATGAAATAGAGGAAGAGTTCCTGCAAAAATATCATCAGGGCCTACATCAATAACTTTCGGAATTGAATCAACATTATGAGAGATATTCTTATGTGAAAGTTGAACAGCTTTGGGTTCTTTTTCGCTTCCACTTGTAAATAGGACAACACAATTTTCATCATCAGAACCTTTATGAGTAAATTTTCGCAGAGTTGAGGTTGGAAGTTTTGATTTAATTGCAGCTTTTAGTTTATCTCCTATTGTAAGCGATGCCATAATATCTTCAAGATAAATCATTCCATTAACAGGTTTTACATCTAATTTTTCAAGCAGTTTTTTACTTGTGATAATGGTTTTAAAGCTGCATCTTTCCTGTGCATAAATTGAGTTTTTTCTTGCACCTGTGGCATAGTTAATCATTACTGGTGTTTTTCCACACATCAAGGACCCAAGTATGGAAAGCATACATCCAGCAGATGTAGGAACCATAACACCAATATACTGTCCGCGATATTTAGAAAACTTTTTTGATAAAATCAGGGAAGCAATCAGCATTTTACCAAAGGTGATATCTTTACCAGTTGCCTGGTCATAAACAGATATTTTACTCCCAAATTTCTTTGCTGTGTTAATAAAAGATTGGTGTAGTTGCATAATTTACATCCTTTTAGCATTAAAATCGCTATTATTATTTTTTGAAAAACCACAAATATATTTAGTAATTAAGATGTCAATTTATTTATATTTATAAAACTACTTAATATAATATAATACTAATTTATATGAAGTGTATATATCAAAGACTTAATAAAAAAATTGACAAATTTTCAATGTTAACATATATTAAACTAATATGAATCCTATAGCTCAATTTTTTATATTAATTTTTCCAATTTTGTATGCATTAACTGTGCATGAGTTTTCACATGGTTATATGGCATATCTTTTGGGTGACGATACTGCCAAAAAAGCAGGCAGATTGACATTAAATCCTATAAAACATTTAGACCCAATTGGCACAATTATGCTTTTTATTGTAAAGATCGGTTGGGCAAAACCTGTACCTATAAACCCTTATAATTTTAGAAATATCAAAAGAGATACTGCTTATGTGGCATTAGCTGGACCTTTAGCAAACTTTATTAGTGCTGTTATTTTTAGTGTGATTTTTAACATCTTTAAGCCAACAGTGTTTATGCTTGAAAAAAATGTGTTCCTCCTTATTCTTTTTTATACAATTTTTATAAATATTGCTTTGGGTCTTTTTAATCTTATTCCTTTCCCTCCGCTCGATGGTTCGAAGATTCTGGGTGCATTTCTTTCAGATGAAGCATACTTTAGATATCAACGATTTGAACGAAAGGGTGTCCTGATTTTAGTAATTATTATTATTGGTGGAAATTTGCTCGGAATACACATAATAAGTGGAATAATTATGCCACCAATCAATTTCCTCATAAGACTTCTTACAGGAATATCAATTTATTAAGGGGGTGTAATAAAACAACATATTCAAATCTAATACATAAGTGACTGTCTTATGGAAAGTTTTGAAAAACAAACATACAACTTATTCTATTACACCCCCTAAAATTAATGGGAAATAAAATCTATAGGAAAAGAATATAATTTTATGGATTTTAAATTAGAACCTATCAATCGATTTCGTGCTTTGTTAACTTAACAATGCAAGTTATTTAGAAAT
>JAGMCF010000267.1 GCA_023129415.1 Candidatus Cloacimonadota bacterium | reverse complement strand
AAGGAAGAATCAATAGATACAATACTTCAAATGTCTGAATACAAAGACACTGGAAATTGTAAATATTTAATTGTAGCTGGATGTTTAGTTCAAAGATACGAGGCGGAGTTAAGAAAATCATTACCTGAGGTTGATTATTTTTTTAATCTTAAAAATTTCTCAAATATTAATTATCTATTAAATAGTTATGTTCATATTGACATAAAAAAAAGGTATCTATTAACCCCATCACATTTTGCTTACTTACGAATCAGCGATGGTTGTAACAACTGCTGTAGTTATTGTGCCATTCCCAAAATTCGTGGAAGATTACGAAGCAAACCCATTCAAGAACTCATTAATGAAGCAAGCCAACTTGTTAAAAATGGTGTCAAAGAACTAATAATCATTGCACAGGATATTGGAAATTATGGATTGGATTTATATGAAAAAAGTAAATTATGTGAATTACTTTCAGAATTGGATAAAATTGATAATCTTTCCTGGATAAGACTGATGTATCTTCATCCGAAACATATTTCTGAAAAATTATTAAAACTAATTGCAAAAAGTGAGAAGATTTGCAACTATCTGGACATACCTATTCAGCACATAAATGATAGAATATTAAATTTGATGAATAGGAAAATCTCTAAAAATGAGATTATTGAAAAATTAAATCTTATAAAAGAAATAATTCCTGAAGCTGCATTAAGAACAACTCTTTTGGTTGGATTTCCAGGTGAAACCAAAGAGGAATTCAAAGAATTATTAGAATCTGTAAAAACACAAAGATTTTCAAAATTAGGATGTTTTTCATATTCGAAAGAAGAGGGAACAAAAGCAGCCATATTAAATCCACAAATTCCAGAAAGGATTAAAAAAAGTAGATTTAATACTATTTTGAAATACCAACAAAACATATCCAAAAAAATTCTTGAGAAATATGTTGGACAAAAATTAAATGTTATTGTTGACAAAAAAGTTGAAGATTCAGTATTTGAATGCCGAACTGAGTTTGATGCTCCTGATATTGATGGTATCGTATATCTGCAAGATACTGATGTTAATGTTGGTGATATAATAGAAGTTGAAATTACAGATAGTTTAGAATATGATCTAATTGCTATACTTACATAATAGAAGTAGTTAGTATAAAATTAATTAATGAGGAAAATTTGAAATGAAAAGAATATTTAGTGGAATTAAACCAAGTGGAAGGTTGCACATAGGAAATTATCTTGGTGCAATAAAAAATTGGCTTACGCTTCAAGATGAATATCAATGCGTTTGGGGAATTGTGGATTATCACGCTATTACGGTTCCCTATGATCTAATAGAGTTAGAAGAAAGAGTAATTGATTGTGCTGCGAGTTACATTGCGGCAGGTCTTGATCCTGAAAAAAGCATCTTGATGCTTCAATCTCAAGTAAAAGAGCATACCGAGCTTACCTGGATTTTGAATACTATTACTCCAATTCCCTGGCTTGAAAGGGTTCCAACCTTCAAAGATAAAGCTAAACAGTTTAGCGCAAGTCTAAATATGGGTTTGCTTGACTATCCAGTTCTTATGGCAGCAGATATTATTTTATATAAAGCAGACGCTGTACCAGTTGGTGAAGATCAATTACCGCATCTGGAATTGACAAGGAAAATTGTTAGAAGATTCAATTCTACCTTTGGACAGATTTTCCCTGAACCAAAATCAATTATCAGCTCAGGTGCTCTTATCAAAGGTCTGGATGGAAAAAGTAAGATGGGCAAATCTCTGGAAAACTGTATCTATCTTGACGAAACACCTGAAGAAATCTGGAAAAAATTATCAACTGCTGTAACAGACCCACAAAGAATTCGTAGAAATGACATAGGTAATCCTGAAGTTTGTAATTTATTTTCCTTACATAAATTATTTTCAACTAAGGATCAGATAAATTATGTTAATAATGGATGCAAAACTGCTGATATTGGTTGCTTAGATTGTAAGAGAATTTTATCTGATAATATAAGTAACGAATTGGCTCCTATCAGGGAAAACCTTATCAAATTAAAAAATAATAACGATTATTTACGAGATGTTTTGAATGAAGGGATAAAGAAAAGTAAAGAAATCGCACGGCAAACAATGTATGAAGTTTACGATAAAATTGGAGTAACTTACAAATTTTTAAAATAATTGACATCAAAAAATTGTTTTTATATTTGTGTTATAAAAATAAGAATGGAATAAAAATTTATGTTTACAATTTTACTTATAGTTCATGTTTTAGTTTGCATTAGTTTAATAATTTCTGTGCTTTTGCAGTCAAGCAAAGGTGGTGGATTAGGTGGAGCATTTGGTGGTGGGAGTAGTGATACCCTATTCGGTGGTCAAGGAGCATCTTCTTTCCTTAAAAAGACCACAAAGGTTTTAGGAATATCATTTATGGTAGTAACTGTTCTTCTTGCTTTAACTACAACACCTAAGAAGAAAGTTGAAGGAGGGGGAGAAGTCTCTAAAGAACTTCAAGAAGTTATTGACGAATCTTCCCAAACAGAAGAGCCCACTCCATTACCTGAAGGTTTCGAAATTTTACCTGAACCTACTGAAGAATAATTATTGTATTCTGTGCAGAAGTGGCGGAACTGGCAGACGTGCAAGACTAAGGATCTTGTGTCCGTTATGGATGTAGGGGTTCGAGTCCCCTCTTCTGCACCAATTTATATTTTACATAATTAACGGAATACAACTTCCAAATAAAACAACTTAGACATTATCAAATTGCGCCCATAGCTCAATTGGATAGAGCGTTTGACTACGGATCAGAAGGTTCCCTGTTCGAATCGGGGTGGGCGTGCCAGTATTAATCACATCAATTTCTTGACAACTTTTCCCGAAGGATAATTTCCCCGTCGGGAAGAGAATTGCTTGAGATTTTCAATGGTGCCAACCCTGAATTTCTTCTTGCTCTCTTCCCTTTTAATATTATAATACTTTCCTTATCGTAACAAAACCATCTTTCTAACAATCGTTTCTTTCCCAACTTTTAATTTACAAAAATAAATACCACTTGGAACCTGCTTGCCATTCTCATCTTTTCCATTCCAATTTATGGAGTAATCCCGATATGTCGGGGCTATTGTGGAGAGAGACTCTCCACACTCCAAACATTTTACCAATTGCCCTTTTACATTATAAATTTTTATCTCTGCGTTCTTTGTGTCTCTGCGGTGAATATTAAAAGATATTGTTGTGGAAGTGCTGAAGGGATTAGGATAGTTAGTAAATTGAATATCATTTACTTGTTGAAGTTCCTCATCTATACTGATAGTTGAATATTCATAAATGTTTGCAGAAGTGTCTTCTAAATATAAGAGATAATTGTTACCATTTTTCATAAATGGGATAGTTTGCTGTGC
>JAGMCF010000266.1 GCA_023129415.1 Candidatus Cloacimonadota bacterium | reverse complement strand
ATATTGGCTGCGATTGCTTTCTACTTTATTGGTATGAGTGTAACCCCCTGTCCGTTTCTTCGCTCCTTCAATCGTCCTGGTGGTTTCGTGGCATTTCTAACTGTTGAAGGTCTGGTATGGGCATTCTTCTCTGCAATATTCTTCCCAATAGGATACTGGTTGGGGACACGATTCAGAAATACAGTTCTTACTCTGCAAACGAGGAAACCTTTGTTCTATTACACCACCGCTTCATTAATTGTGGTCTGCTGCTGGGCGGTAAGCGCCTTTACCATTGCTACGGGGCTGTAGAGTATAAGAACGAATAAAGAAATGGTGATAAGCGGTATATATTAGTGTGTATCTGATCTGCAGACAGATAAAGAAAAATATGAAATAATAGATGCACTGAGGGAATTGGGATTTGAAGTTATCCTGAGCATAGGAGAACCTCAATAAAATTATATTAGCAGCAATTGTGGTCAGTATATTACAAATTATTTTAGAGAAAAAGGAAATTATAAAAGATGGATATACATATCCTTTACATGAAGTTTGAGGAAGTTAAAAAGTTAGGAAAATCACGAATAAATAATTCTTTGAAAGGGATAATATCTAAAGTAACTAACAATGCAAGAAACAAAAGTTAAATCTGGAGGGCATCGCAAAAGATTACGAGAAAAATTTATCAAATCTGGCATATCAGGATTTCATGACTATGAAATAGTTGAATTGCTATTAACTCTTGGAACACCCAGAAAAGATTGTAAACAACAAGGAAAGGAAGCTATTAAGAAATTTAAATCTTTAAAAAGTGTTCTTGAAGCACCGATGGATAAGCTGCAGGAAATAAATGGAATTGGACCTCACAACGCATTTGGAATAAAGCTTTTCCAGGAAATATCCGAACGATATTTAAAAGAAAGAATTATTGGAAAAAAGATTAAACTAAAATCATCAAAAGAAGTTTATGATTATTTATTCCAATCTATGCAAAAGAATAAAAAGGAAATTTTTAAAGTATTATTTTTAGATGCAAAGAATAAGATAATAAATACAGAAGATCTTTTTGAAGGAAGTTTAGACATTAGCGTTGTTTATCCTCGTGAAATAATTAAAAAGGCAATTCAATATAATGCAGTAAGTCTTATTTTCGTACATAATCACCCATCAGGAAACCCAGAACCTTCTCAAAGCGATAAAGATATTACAAAAAATTTAGTAAATTCTTGTAAAGTTATGCAGATTAAAATCCTTGACCATATTATTATTGGAGATAATAGATACTTTAGTTTTGCAGATGAGGGGCTGATTGAGGAATATAATTTAAATTATTTAAGTTCGAACAGAGGATAAAATGTTTAAACCAAATTTTAGATATACCAATAAAATTGTGCACTCTCTTATAAGTATTTCTGCTGCAAGAGAGATAATTCTCAGTTCACCTTTAATTCCTAAATGGGAAGTTTTTTTACGGCGTGAAGCAATAATCCATAGTGCTCATTCATCCACAAGCATTGAAGGAAATAGATTGTCAGTGGAACAGGTTAGCGAATTAGCCGAAGGAAGAGAGATAATGGCTATCCAAAAAGATAAAAAAGAAGTTCTGAACTATCTAAATGTATTAAACAATATTGATAAGCTCACCAAAGGAAATTCTATCTGCGAAAATGACATTCTAAATATTCATCGGTTGGTAACAAAAGATACATTAGATAATCCTGATGATTGTGGAGTTTATCGTAATCGTTATGTTGTAGTTGGAAATAGATTTACTGGAAAGGTTTTTTTCAGACCACCTCAAAATAAAGATGTGCCAAACTTGATAAAAGATTTGGTTCAGTGGATTAATTCAGAAGAATCTAAAGAACTTGAACCAGTAATTGAAGCAGGAATAGTCCATTACGAATTTGTGAGAATTCATCCTTTTATTGATGGAAATGGCAGAACAGCAAGGGTGTTAGCGACCTTTATTCTTTATCAACTAGGATTTGACACCAAACAGTTTTTCTGCCTTGACGACTACTACGATTCAGACAGGCAGGCTTACTACAGAGCATTACAAA
>JAGMCF010000265.1 GCA_023129415.1 Candidatus Cloacimonadota bacterium | reverse complement strand
TTATCAAGTTTCTAAGTTTTTTCTTCGTGTCTTTGTGTCCATTCTCCGTAGCAGTAGGACTGCTACTGCGAAGGATGAACCTTTGTGGCGAAGGGATTTTCAGATGAAAAAAATTGACCATATTGGGATAGCAGTAAAAAATCTTGATGAGGCAATTAAGACTTATCAAAAGTTAGGATTTGAAGTTTCTGATATTGAAGAAGTTCCTTCTCAGAAAGTAAAAGTAGCTTTTATTGAGATTGGTGAAAGCAAAATTGAACTACTTGAACCTACAAGTCTCGAAAGCACTATAGCGAAATTTATTGAAAAGCATGGACAAGGAATGCACCATCTGGCTATTGAAGTTGATGATATAGAGAAGAAAATCAAATTCTTAAAAGATGCTGGAATAAATTTGATATACCAAACTCCAAAACCAGGAGCACATGGAATCAAAATGACATTTATTCATCCCAAATCTGCAAATGGTGTCTTAATTGAACTATGCCAATATCCTAAATAATTGGGTTTTCGTCAGGGAATGGTCCGTTCTTCGTAGCAGTTGAACTGCAACTGCGAAGGATGAATCCATGACGACTCTGCTGTGCTTCGGATGGCCTGTCTCGGCTCCCGATATATCGGGAGACGGGCTACGCCCAGACGAGTGGACGGCAAAAGGAGCCGTCAGGGACCATTCCCTGATGGTGGTGGAATATGTATAAAATTATTTTGCTGTTTTAAAGGGATAACCATTTAATTTAATATACAACCTTATTTTAATTCTAACTCTGTTAAAATCTATCTCTTTTTTATGATAGCGACATATACATAAAATAAAGACATATTTTTAAAAGACACAATGTAAAGCATTGATAAAATGGATTTTATTTTTTTAAAACTCTGGACACAAGAAGTCTCCAAGAATTTAATAAATACTGGATTCAAAAATCTATTTTGGGATGGAGAAAAATACATATTTGAATTTTCAAATAACTATCTGAATATTTCACTATTTTCTGGAGACCCACTCTGTTTTCTATCAAATAATGAAATAGAACAAAAAGAAGAAACAGCATTTACAAAACTTATCTCTCAACATTTTAATAAAAGTATCTGTGAAAAGATATCAATTGCAAAGAATGATAAAGTAATTTTTATTTATTTTAAAAAAGATGATATTTATGGTAAGAAAGTAGAATATAAACTCATCTTAGAATTAATAAATCGTTATGAAAATTTGATATTTACAAGACAGGATGCGAATGATAAATGGATTATATTAGATTCTCATAAAAGAATAAGTTTTTCAGAAAGCAGATATAGACAAATTCTTCCTGGACAAGAATACCAATCTCCCCCACCAATTAAGAAACCTTATATTTTAGATTTAAACAAAGAAAGATTTTATAATTTGTTTGAGCATAAATTGCCACAAGAATGGAAGGATTTTATTAAAAATTTTAGCAATGTGCCAAAATTTCTTAAAGATGAATTTATCCCAGAAATGCCAGTAGAAGATTTTTGGCAGGTTATTTGCAAGGTAAAAAATAAGGGTAGGTTCGGTCCCCGCGTCCGCGGGGATGACCCGAATCTACCCGGGTGGGGGCTACAGTATATTATATTTTACAACTCAGAAGAAAAATTATTATCTATGATAAGAACGAAAGATTCACAGGGATTTTCCTCAGTTAATAATGTTTTCCAATTTTACTATAACGAAAAATGTCAGAAGGCTCAATTAACTCAATTAAAAAATAGAATTCTGCATAAGTTGAAAAAACAAACTGAACAGATTCAGAAAACTCTTAAAAAAGAGTCAGAAGAATTGAGTCAAATGGAAGATGCTGATAAATGGAAAAAATTCGGTGAATTAATCAAGATAAATTTTAGCAAAATCAAAAAGGGGCTTAAAGAAATTGTAGTAACTGACTATTATGCTGAAAACACACCACAAATTACAATTCCACTAAATGAAGAATGGAATCCTGAAAAGAATATGGAACATTATTTCAAACGATATCAGAAAGCAAAATCTGGCAAAGCAAAATTATTATTACACATAAATACAAATGAAAAAAAGCTAAATGATACTTTAGATAAAATTGAATTTATTAATGAATGTGAGGATATTGAGAAGCTAAAGAAATTTTATGAAAAGAGGAAGTTAACCAGGCAAAAGGAGACCAAAAAGTATAAATTTAGAAAGTTCTCAATTGATGTAAATGGTAAAATATGGGAAATTTTTGTTGGCAGAAGTAATAAACAAAATGATGAACTCACAACCAAATTTGCCAGACCTGATGATTGGTTCTTTCACAGCAGAATTTATCATGGAGCACATCTGATTGTTCGTAATCCAGAAAGATTAAGAGATATACCTCCAAAAGTTAAAAATTTTGCTGCTGGAATTGCCGCATATTTCAGCAAAGCAAAACATTCAACGAATGTACCAGTTGATTTTACAAAGATTAGATATGTTACCAAACCAAGAAAAAGTCCACCAGGTTTTGTAGTATATAGAAACCAGAAGACTTTGTTTGTGGGTCCGATTGATCCGAGAAAATGAAATAAAAATTGACATATAAAATAAGTTTTTCTCTCTTGACAATAAGTTATAGAACTTATTGGAAATTGTGCCTTTTTCACAAAAGATTTGTCATGAATAAAATGAGAATTAAATCTTTTATTTTAAATTTATGCGTCTGCTCTAAAAACCATTAAAATGGTTAAAGTGCATTATTTTCCTTAAACCCACAACTGAAGTTGTGGGCTACCTAACCCACTAACTATAGGCGAATTAGTGTTATAGAAGCCCACAGTTTTAACTGTGGGAAAGGGGAATAAAAACTGATTTTTAACCCCTTTAGGGGTTTTTATAGTGAACTCATTTATTAATAAATTAATTTATATGGGGCTTATCAATATGAGAAGAATAACTATTTTAATATATGGTATAGTCTTATTAGTACTTATAATAATTCAACTTTTTACCAATCCTACATATGCAGATATTATCAATGTACCTTATGACCAACCCACTATTCAAGAAGGTATTGATACTGCAAGTGTTGGTGATACAGTTCTTGTTCAACCCGGAACTTATATTGAAAATATTAACTATAATGGAAAAAATATAACTGTAGCTTCATTATTTTTAACTACACAGGATACTTCATACATTTCACAGACTATTATTGATGGAGATAGTAGTGGAAGTGTTGTAATATTTGAAAATGGAGAGGATTCAACAGCAATATTAAGTGGTTTTATAGTTACTAATGGGAGTGCTGATGCTGCTGGTGGCATTTACTGCGAAGATTCAAACCCGTGTTTAGAGAATGTAACCATAACAGATAATAATTCTGAACATGCTGGTGGAATTCACTGCGATCATTCTTCCCCGATTTTGAAAAATGTAACTATATCAAATAATAGTGCTGATGCTGGTGGGGGTGGTGGCATTTACTGCGACCATTCTTCCCTGAGTTTAGAAAATATAATTATATCAGATAATAGTGCTAATTATGGAAGTGGTGGGATTTATTGCTATTATTCTTCCCCGAGTTTATATAAGGTAACTATATCAGATAATAGTGTTGATGCTGGTGGGGGTGGTGGAATTTATTGTTATAGTTGTTCCTTGAGCTTAAATAATGTAACCATAACAGGTAATATTGCTGATGATTATGGTGGTGGGATTTACTGCGATAATTCTTCCTCGAGTTTAGAGAATGTAACGATTGCAGATAATAGTGCATCTGATAAAGGAGGGGGGATTTTCTGCTATCAATCTGACCTGAGTTTAATGAATACAACAATAATAGGTAATAGTGCCTACGATGGTGGTGGGATTTATTGCAATAATTCTGACCCGAGTTTTGAGAATGTAATCATAAAAGATAATAGTTCTGATGATGATGGAGGTGGGATTTTCTGCGTTTCTTCCGATCCGAGTTTTGAGAATGTAACCATAACAGGTAATAGTGCTGGCGGTTATGGAGGTGGGATTTTCTGCTATTATTCAACCCCGAACTTAGAGAATGTAACGATGTCAGATAATAGTGCTGATTGTGGTGGTGGGATTTGCTGCTATCATTCAGATCTATGTTTAGTGAATTCTATAGTATCAGATAATACTGGAAATGGTATTTATGTAAATATAGGCAGTCCTTCAATAACCTATTCTGATTTCTACAATAATGAAGTTGGAAATTTTTATGGAGTATTAAATGATTCAATCGGGGTAAATGTAACAACAAATTCAAATGGAGATAGTTGCGATATTTATTTTAACATACAAGAAGACCCCCTCTTTGTAGACCCCCTCAATGGAGACTACCATCTAAGCTGGGCTAATTATCCAACTCCCGACTCAACAATGTCACCATGCATAGATGCAGGAGACCCAAGTTCACCATTGGATCCGGACGGTACTATTGCAGATATGGGAGCATATTATTTTGATCAAACTGTTGGTGTTGATGATAATCAAGATAATATGATTGAGTCAGAAATTGTTAAAAATTATCCAAATCCATTCAACAGCATAACATCAATCAGGTACTCCTTAACCAAACCAACAGATGTAAAAATTCAAATATATAATATCAAAGGTCAATTAGTTAAAACCTTAATTGATGCTAAAAAACCTGCTGGTTATCATACTGTTGAGTGGAATGTCCCCGAGATCCCCGTGTTCGCGGGGACGGGGATAAGTTCAGGAATCTATTTTTATAAGTTGACAACTAAAGATAAGACATTTATCAAGAAGATGATTTTGATAAGATAAAATTAAAATGATTGATATCAATTTTAGTGAAAAATTTTATTTATAAAAAATCAACAGAGGAAAAAATGAGAAAACTACTGTTTATAGTATTTAGTTTAATTCTACTATTTGGACAAACATTATTTGGAAACACCATTATTATCCCAGATGATTATCCTACAATACAAGAAGGTATAAATGCTGCGAGTACTGGTGATTCAGTTCTTGTTCAACCCGGAACTTATATTGAAAATATTAACTATAATGGAAAAAACATTGTGGTTGCTTCATTATTTTTAACAACGCAAGATACGAGTTATATATCTCAGACTGTAATTGACGGAAACCAGAATGGAAGTGTGGTGAGGTTTGCAAATGGAGAGAATTCAACAGCCGTATTAAGTGGTTTTACAGTTACAAATGGGAATGCTTCAGCGAGCCCACCATATAATCGTGGTGGTGGTATTTGGTGTGAATCTTCTAGTCCAACCATAACCAATGTATACATAATTGGAAATATTGCTCATGCAGCTGGTGGTGGTATTTACTGCGATTCCTCCTCTCCGATTCTAATCAATGTTATTATAAGCGGAAATATTACTGATTGTGTCGGTGGTGGTTTGTATTGTGACTATTCCAGTCCAAGTTTAACCAATGTTCTTATAGGTAACAATATTGCAATTTATGGTGCTGGAATTTTTCTTACAAGTTATTCTTCCCCGATATTAACTAATGTTACTATGACTGAAAATACTGCTAATCCTGGTAATCATGCTGGACTTGAGTGCGAACATGATTCTTCTCCTATATTAATGAACTGTATTCTATGGAATGATAGTCCACAAGAAATTTACTTACAATCTAACTCTTATGTTACTATAACTTATTCAGATATACAAGGTGGTTGGTCAGGGGTAGGTAATATAGATTGGGATCCATTATTTGCTCATCCAGAATTTCGCGATTTTCATTTAACTGCTGGTTCACCCTGCATAGATGCAGGAAACCCAAATTCACCACCAGACCCAGATGGTTCTGTTGCTGATATGGGTGCATTTTATTTTGACCCGAGTGAACTTTTTGCTAATTTTACTGCCATTCCAACTTTTGGCACATTACCATTAGAGGTTCAATTTATTGATCTCTCTCGTGGTAACATAATAAATTGGCAATGGGATTTTCAAAGTGATGGTATTATTGATTCATATGAGCAAAATCCTACTTTTACTTATGATCAAGAAGGGATTTATTCAGTTAAACTAATTGTTCAAGACACCACAAAAGCAGATACATTAATAAAAGAGGATTACATTACAGTAAACGCACCAATTACAATAGACGGCTTTGCTTATTTAGAAAATCAGTCTAACCACAGTGGTATAAAAGTTTTGTTTGAAAGAACAGCTCCATCAAGTTTGTTTGATAGTACATTTACAGATAATGATGGCTATTTCTCAATTGATTTAGAGATTGGAGTATATAATATCACCTATTCAAAAGATGGCTATTTTTTAGAGCATCTCTACGACCAGCAGTTATTTTCCAATACAACTTTACCAGATGTAACACTTTTGGAATATGTAACTATACTAAATGTTCCTTATGCATTTTCCACCATTCAATTAGCAATTGATTATGCTTTTGATGGAAATATTGTGCTCGTTCAACCAGGAACTTATGTTGAAAATATCAATTTTATTGGCAAAAATATAACAGTTGGCTCATTATTTTTAACTACAGGAGATTCAACCTATATTTCACAAACAATTATTGATGGAAATCAGAATGGACATGTAGTAACATTTAATAGTGGGGAAGATTCAACTGCATTATTAATTGGTTTTACAATTACAAATGGATATTCTTCTGGTAGTGTGCCTGAAAATAATGGAGGTGGAATTTTCTGTTATTCTTCCAATCCCTGTATAGAGTATGTTAATATTAATGGAAATATTGCACATTATGGTTCTGGAGGAGGAATAAGTATTCAAATTTCTAATGCAGTATTGAATAATGTTACAATCTGTAATAATACCGCTCAAGGAACTATTTATGGATATGGTGGGGGTGGTGGGATTTTTTGTGGCTATGATTCAAATCCTATTTTAACTGATGTTATCATAACTGGCAATACTGCAATCACGGGTGGAGGAATTAAATTTTCAAGTGCTGATGTTCCAATACTAAATAATGTTTCGATAACTGGAAATACTGCTACTAATTCAGGAGGTGGCATTTTCTGTTACTATTCCAACCCAAGTTTTAACAATGTCATTATAAATGAAAATACTGCTACGAATGCAGGTGGTGGATTTCGCTGCCAGAGTTCTCCTAATCCGAATTTGACTAATGTTCTCATAAGTTGTAATAATGCTTCTAACGGTGGTGGTTTTTATTCTTCTAGTTCCGGTCCGAGTTTAACTAATGTTACTATAAGTGGAAATAATGCAAATAATAACGGTGGAGGGATTTATTCTGCTTTAAATACTATTACAAGTATTGTTTTAATAAATTCTATAGTATCATATAATACAGGGAATTATGGGATGTACAATGATCCAGATGACCCTGGAATTTTGTCTATATCTTATTCAGATTTTTGGGATAATGAAGAAGGTAATTTTTATAATTGTGGAGATTCAGTTGGAATAAATACAACCACAAATGCAAATGGTGATTCCTGTGACATATATTATAACATACAGTTAGACCCATTATTTATTGATCCTGAGAATGGAGATTATCATTTAACAGAAGGTTCACCCTGTATAGATGCAGGAGATCCAAACTCACCACC
>JAGMCF010000264.1 GCA_023129415.1 Candidatus Cloacimonadota bacterium | reverse complement strand
TTTTTCTGTTTCTTCTTCCTTTTTTCCTTTTTGTTCTCTGGTAACTTCATCAGCATAGTTCATTTTAAGGTCGTAGATGATCTGGTTTAGCAATCTGTTCTCATCATCATTAAGGTTGCTTTTTGTTTTTTCTTTTAAAGCTTCTAAAGTGTCAATTGTTGATTGTGCAATCAAGAGATTCCTCTCAATTTTTTGAGTTGCGGGATTCATAATTTTCCCAAGAGTAATCATTCCTTGCATCTGGAATGACATTAATAATTGTTGAAATATTAAATCGTTCTTTTCCATTTTTTGTCTCCTAAAATAAACTATCTTTTATTACTTGAGCCAGGTTTAGCTGTAGGTATATTCTTTTTACACAAAGGACAATCTTCAGGTAAGTATGTTTTTATATCCATTGTTAACAATGGTTTTGTGAGAAAGCCGAAATCAACTTTTCCTCCACTTCTATCTACAATTAAACCAATGCCCATAATTTGTGCACCTATTTTTTTTATACAATCTATAACTTCAAATACACTTCCACCAGTTGTAACGATATCTTCAATAATAAGAACTTCTTCATTTGGAGAAAGTTCAAATCCATTTCTGATTGTCATCTTATTATTCTCTCTTTGTGTAAAAATAAATTTTTTGCCCAGTATTTTTGCGACTTCATAACCGAGAACAATTCCGCCCATTGCAGGGCTGATAACAACATCGAAACCAACATCTGAAAATTTTTTTGATAATTCTGAGCAAAGTAGCTGTACTTTATCAGGATTTTGAATAATCTTAATTTTTTCAATATAATATTCACTATGCCTACCAGAAGTTAATAGAAAGTGCCCTTTTAGGAATGCACCACAATCGGATAAAATACTTTTTATTTCCTGCTCAGTCATAATATGTTCCTTTGTTATACTAAATCTTACCAAGTACCATCTTTATTTTTGAATTCTGTGTCTATCATATTTTTCTTGACGCTATTAAGAAGACTTATGATTTTTAAACTCGTGCTGAAGTGGCGGAATTGGCAGACGCGCCAGGTTCAGGACCTGGTCCCGATTTATCGGGATAGGGGTTCAAGTCCCCTCTTCAGCACCATTAATCAACCTCAATAGAGGTATCCGAAGGATTTGTATGTGAAATGAATTGTCAAGAATATAGATAATTTATTGACTTTGGTGTTAGTTTTATCTAGTAAAAGGAGTAAATTTGGATTTACAAAAGACTTTAGAAACAATAAGAAATTGTGTTGAGGAAATAATCCCTGAAGATGAACTTATCAAAAAACTTAAGAAATCTGAAAAAACCGGGAAGCCTCTTCGCATAAAATACGGCATCGACCCAACTGGTTATGATGTGCATATTGGTCATATGGTTCCAATTCGTAAGATGCGTGATTTTCAAGACCTCGGACATATTGGAGTCATTATTATTGGCGACTTTACCGCTCAAATTGGAGACCCAACAGGTTTAGATGAAACGCGAAAACATCTCTCTGCAAAGGAAGTGAAACGAAATGCAGAGAAATATATGGAGCAATTGTATAAAATTTTAAGACAGGATAAAACTGAAGTTCGGTGGCAATCTGAATGGTTTACAAAAATGAGTTTAGAAGATGTAATAAATCTGATGTCAAAATTTACACTGGCACAATTTATGGCTCATGAGACATTTCGCAAACGATACGAAGAAGGGCTGCCATTATCTTTGCATGAACTTCTATATCCACTTTTACAAGCGTATGATTCTGTGATGATTGAAGCAGATGTTGAACTTGGTGCAACAGAACAGAAATTTAATATATTAGCAGGAAGAGAACTACAGAAAATAATGAGAATGGAAGAGC
The DNA here is from genome assembly GCA_023129415.1 of Candidatus Cloacimonadota bacterium. Taxonomy (GTDB): domain Bacteria; phylum Cloacimonadota; class Cloacimonadia; order JGIOTU-2; family JGIOTU-2; genus JAGMCF01. The sequence continues at coordinate 4,100 of JAGMCF010000264.1, read as the reverse complement.
AAATTGCTATACTTTCTCCTATTCTTCTTGGAACTGATGGCAAAGAAAAAATGAGTAAGAGCCTGAATAATTACATTGCTATTTTTGATTCACCTGAAGATAAATACGGCAAAGTGATGTCCATCCCTGACTCTGCTATTATAAATTATTTTAGGCTCGCGACAAATATAAGTTCAGAAGAAATAAAAAAAATAGATAGAATTCTGAAAGAAGGAAAAGAAAATCCAAAAAGTATAAAGATGCGATTGGCAAGAGAGATTGTAACATTATACGATGGAAAAGAGGCTGCACAAAAAGCAGAAAAACATTTCCAGAAGGTCTTTGCTGAAAAGGAGATTCCAGATAAGATTCCTATTTACAGAACAAGCCAAAATGAGATTTGGATTGTAAAATTACTTTCAAATTCTGGTTTAGTCACAAGTAATGGAGAAGCCAGAAGGATGATAAAACAAGGTGCGGTTTCTGTAAATGGAAAGAAAATTGATGATATTGAACTTAATATAAAAATTGAGGATAGTATGGTGATAAAAGTTGGTAAAAGAAGATTTTGTAAAATAATTAAAAAAGTTGACAAATAATTAACTGATTTTATAAAAAAGATTAATAAAAAAATGGAGGAAAAGATGAAAAAGAAAAAAAATTTACTTGGGTTAACATTTTCAATCGTATTGATAGTGTTATTGACAATTTCATGTGGTAAAAACGGTACAACTGAACCTGGTCCAGGTGATACGGAACAAGCTGACAGTTTGTCTCAAGCAGCATTCGCGCTGTTAAACACGGCAATTCTTGAAGCAGAAGAACCAGAGGATCCTCAAAGTGGAGATGATATCTTTCCTGAGGCAGTCTACAACGGTATCAAAGCTATATTTCAACAAGCTTTGGCTCTTGATGAAGATAATGCCTTAGCAAATTTTGGAATGGGTATTTTAGAAGTGGCAAGTGTCAACTATGATGATGAGGTATGGGAGTTAATTAACGAATTTACCCAAGACGGTGGTAGTAAGCGTTTACTAAAAAATCAATACAGCTTTCTGATAAAAGCTTCAGAGATTCAGGCATCTTATTTTATTCATGCATTACGTGGTATTGATGACCTTAAGTTTGCTACTTTGCAAAATCTTATTGATAACAATGTGTTACCAAAACTTGAAACCGCATTGGTATATTTAGAAAAAGCCGAAAATATTGCAGACACTACTTTTATACCAATAAATACAGGAGAAGAAATATTAGAATTGGATGCGGGTGAAATCTGTCTTTTTGAATCCTCTATTTATGCAGTCTGTGCAGGATTCCGCGAGATAACTCTGTATGATGTTGATATTCTTGATGAAAATGATTCTTATGATTGGCTTGAAAATTTACAAGAAGATTATGATGATTGGTATATTGAAAGCGAGCAAATTGGTGACACATTATTTATCCATGAGTACTGGGGTTATACTAAAGCTGTTAATGATTCTATTATAATTAGTATGTTAAAAGATAATCTGGAAAACAGAGAAGAATTTTTAGCATATCGTACTGGTAATAGTGGCACTGCCATTCAGACTGATTTAGTAGCAATGATAGAAAAACTAACATTAGCAAGAGACAAAATCTTAGCAGAAACAGATGATCAAGAGGATGATATTGTTAAAATAGAATATCTTAATGAACTTGATAATAATATTGCTGACCACCCGGAGGATGCACCAAACTTTATGCAAGATTGGAATTCATTGGATGATGTTCTTAATTGGTTAAATGGTCTTATTACAGGACCTGTGACATTTATTGAAGATTTTAATGGTGACGGAGAGGATGAGCAATTTACTATTGATCTTTCTGCATATTTCGACCCAGGTTTAGCTGATATGAAAGATTATTTACCTTATCATGAATGGAATGATGAAATGCATATTGTGTTGGTTTTAGATTGGCAAAATGTGTGGGAGAATGAGGATCCAAATGGTGATTATTCATATTGGGATGAGAATGATGTGGAACATCCTTTTACTAATGTATTCTATATATATTGGAATGAATGGGAATGTGAACTTGATGAACCGATTTTCTTCTTAGATGGACCAGATGGCAATCCTATTAATTTAGATGAAGAACTGCCATATTTTCCAGATTATACCTTTGGTGGAATTTTTCCAGGAATGACTCGTGATGCTTGGTTAGCATTCTTTGGAGGAGGAGAATAATTTATAAATGTGAAAAATTGTTTATTAATCATTCTTTTTGTGCTGAGTTATAATACAATAAATAGTTTTTCACTTTACAATGAGCTTGAGAGGGTTGTGGGACTTCCGCAACCTTCTCTTTTTTTTCAAGAACAAAAAAATGGCTCTTCCTTTATTTCTGATTATTATGATATTTATCATTACAATAAAGATGATTATAAAATCATTTTAGAGAATAGTCATATTTGTTTTCATCAGCAAAGAACAATTTCTAATTTTACAGCAAAATTAAATTTATGCAAACGAAATGGATATTATTTCATAAATGATATTGACCGTAAAGAAGATAAAGCCTATATAAATCAGGATGATATTTTTCTCAGTTTTGATTTTGTTTATCAATTATCAAAAAAAACAAAATTCAAGCTTTATCTTGAAAAAACCAATAAGATCGGCAGTTTATTAGGATTAGAAAAACAAATTGGTCATCATCAATTTTTGATATTTGTAGGCATCAGATACAATAGGCATAAGTTAGAATATGATATCCACAACCTGTCATCCTATTTTCCATTTGGTTATGCAATCATCGATAAGAAAGTTGGGTATAAAAACCAACATTTTACCAGCACACTAACTCATCAGCAAATTATATCAGATAAAAACAATAGTGATAAATATCCAAGCGATATTACGGGTAAAAATATTAAATGGGATAACGGATGGTTTTACAAAAATTACATCTTGAGATTTTTTGTGTCAGAAATGAGTGCTTCTGCCTATTTTGAATATAAAGACCAAAAGTTTTGTAAATTGGATAAATTCTCATTATTTTTTGCACGATTTAATGTGGAGAAAAAAATTAGAAATTATGATTTCATCATTGGATCAGAATATTATAAATTTAGTATTGGAGACGATTCGTATTTTGATATCTGGCCCTTTTCTGCGTGGACTGCTATTTACGATTTTGATAGAATAAGATTTAAAGAATTAAATTTTGAATTAATTCAACCTTTTATACAGTTAGAAAAAATCTTTCAATGGGTAAAAACTAAAAACAAGTTATCATTTAATTATTCTCACTTATTTTTTGATAATAACTATTTCTATAAAAAAAGAGAGATAATTTTTGGAATCCCAATGTATACTAAGGATTACAAAGGTTCTTTTGATTTGGAGATTGATGCAATTGTTGAATTAAAGTATGATTTGTTTTATCCAATAAACAATAAGTTCAATATAAGATTTCTACTTTCCCAGAAAATTCCTATTGATTATAATAAGCTTAGAAGAACCGCGGGGGATGGGGTAAGTGATGAGCCTAAATTAGGGAAAAACAAACATGGCGGAACAATGGTTTCTTTAACTCTAAATTATATATTTTAATTTTAAGTTATTAATGATATAAAGAAAATTAGAGATACCCCCAAAATTTTGAATAGATTTTATGTAACTGACTACTATTAAAGATAATAGAGGCAAAGATAAGCGGAAATTTATAGTTTTGTGGATATTGAATATTCTACAAAGATTTTTTTAAAATAATAAAATCCCGATAAATCGGGACGAGAGAATCAATTCTCTCGCTAATACAAAAAAAGTCCCGATAAATCGGGACCATTGGATGTATTTCATCCCGATTTATCGGGATTTCTTTGAATCAGCGAGATGATTTACCATCTCGCAATCGGTCTCGGCCAGTCTTGGCTAGGCCAAGCCCCGACAGGCGCCCAGACGGAAAGGGAAATAAAACAAGAATTTAAAAATTCTTGGGGGTATGCATATTAATGATATAAAGAAAATTTCTTGACAGGAAAAGTAATAATTATAAATGAACATTTATATAAAATATTGGAGGTAAATAATGAAAAAAGGATTAGTAATTACTGCTTTCATGATTATTGTTTTTATATCTTCAAGTGT
>JAGMCF010000263.1 GCA_023129415.1 Candidatus Cloacimonadota bacterium | reverse complement strand
ATTTTGATTTAATAGAGATACCTGGCTTCTGGCAATCGCCTTATATCATAGAAAATCCTGCTGCTCCTGATAGTGAATTTATTTTCCCTCTTGTTTATATAAGCAATTCTCCCTTAGGAGATAGCCTTTCTCGTGTATATGTATTAAGAACTAATATCGGTATTCTTAATGGAAATGTTCAGATAATTTATAAGGACATTCAAAATCCAGAGGAGATAATTCAACCAGGTTGGCTTGATAGCCAAATAACAAATGAAAACGGTGACCCGATATTTACAGATTGGTGTGAAGAGGATATTATACCTTACTGGTCTTTTGCATTAGATCCACAATACCCTGGACGAATTGCATTTATAGGTTATGCTGCCTATCTTGACAATCCACAAAATCCACCTGTTGAAGAAGGATTCTTTGTCTATGAATCTTTAGATTATGGTGAAACCTGGACACTTTATGATTTTGGCATGCCACCTTCAATAGAAAATTTTTTACAGTTAGAGGACGATCAAGGTAATGTGCTTGATTCTATTGAAGTAGGTATCATTGGCTTTAACAATACAGCTTTATATGATGGAGAAGGCAATCTGCATTGGTGCTACACTGGAAGCTATGGCTATACTGATGATGAGGGAAGCTGGAATTATTTTGACCATTTTATTCCCGCTTGCGAGTTTGTATGGTTTGGTGACGATATTGTGGAATGGCGGAATGTGTGGCCACCTATCCCGTGGGAGATTGATCCAGAAACAGGAGATACATTAGAATATTGGAGCAATGCAGTTAGTACAACTGATTCAAATCTTGTTTTTTATGAAAATGGCCAAAAACAAGCTGTAAATCTGCAAAATGACTGGATGATTCAAACTTGGTCTGATGGGACAATTCTATTGTATCCATTTTGTGATTGGCTTCCTGTTATCTCCATTTGTGCTTCTAAAGATAATGGCAGACATTGGTCTACACCAATTATAATTCCTAATTACTGGGGAAGATCACATGTCTACCCATACATCTGTGACCAGATTGTGGATTTGGGAGATGGCTGGGGACAGGTTTATATGTATTATTTTGACGATAATGATTATGGCTCATACATTCAAGGTCATGGGCCTAATACTGGTGGACAGATTACTTATTGCAGTTTCAAGATAAATTTTGATAGTATTCTTGTTGAAATAGATGAAGAACAGGAACAACAAATACCTGAAATGTTGCTTTTTAATTATCCCAATCCTATGAAAAATACAACTACAATCTCATTTTTAACCACAAAGAACACGCCCGTTCTCCGTAGCAGTGCTACTGCGAAGGGTGAAAAGGACACAAAGATAAGAATTTATAATGTAAAAGGACAGTTGATAAAACAATTTTCAATATTAAATAGTTCCCGATACATATCGGGATCAATTGTCTGGGATGGGAAAGATGAGAATGGCAGAGAACTTCCAAATGGAATTTATTTGTATCAACTAAATTATGGAAATCAATCTATTACAAAAAAAATGCTGATTTTAAGATAAAATTCTTATCAATGTATTTTAGTGAGTAAAATTTGGAAGAGGTAACAAATGATATACAAAGGATTAATCTCTGATAAAAAAATCAGTTTAATTGGCTTTATTTTAATTGTCCTATTTTCTACTAATCTATTTAGCCAATTTAACCAGCCAAGTATGAAGTATTATCCTATTGAAACAGAAATAAGAAATACTTACACAAGGTATGACACGATCCCTGCTCCAGAATGGGAATTCATAACTTTCCCTACTGAACTGATGACAAGTTATTGGGATTATATGCCGGGTGGCTACAAAACTCATCCAATTCGTCTTCAAACTGGAAATGGAGATGGAGTCTATATGACATTTCATGGAATATATAATCTTACTGATAATCGCAGACAGTATTGGGCATATCTTGATTCTCAAGGTGATCTTTGGGACTGGGGTACTATCACAACTTATGATAGATGGCAAGGTTGTGGTAGTATTGCCATACATTCTTCAACAGGAGATTGTATTGCTTGCTGGCATGAAGATACAGATGATGATGAATTCCTTGAGACACCAATAACTTACGATGATTTTGATTTAATAGAGATACCCGGTTTTTGGCAATCGTCTTATATCATAGAAAATCCTGCTGCTCCTGATAGTGAATTTATTTTTCCTTTGGTTTATATGGGCAACTCTCCCTTAGGAGATAGCCTTTCTCGTGTATATGTATTAAGAACCAATATTGGTATTCTTAATGGAAATGTTCAGATAATTTATAAGGACATTCAAAATCCAGAGGAGATAATTCAACCAGGTTGGCTTGATAGCCAAATAACAAATGAAAATGGTGACCCTATATTTACAGATTGGTGTGAAGAGGATATTATACCTTACTGGTCTTTTGCATTAGATCCACAATACCCCGGACGAATTGCATTTATAGGTTATGCTGCTTATCTTGACGATCCACCCAATCCACCTATTGAAGAAGGATTCTTTGTTTATGAATCTTTAGATTATGGAGAAACCTGGACTCTTTATGATTTTGGCATGCCACCAGCAATAGAAAATCTTTTACAATTAGAAGATAATCAAGGTAATGTGCTTGATTCTATTGAAGTAGGTATCATTGGCTTTAACAATACAGCTTTATATGATGGAGAAGGCAATCTGCATTGGTGCTATACTGGAAGCTATGGTTATACTGATGACGCTGGAAATTGGAATTATTTTGACCATTTTATTCCCGCTTGTGAGTTTGTATGGTTTGGTGACGATATTGTAGAATGGCGGAATGTATGGCCTAAGGTTCCATGGGAAGTTGAAGGACAAGATACTTTGATACATTATAGTTTATGTACACCTTTTTCTCCCGGCTTTTGCTATTTAGGTGCGTTCATTGGAAATTCAATGAAGAATGCTATAAGTTGTGAGAATGAATGGATTGTTCAAGTTTGGGCTGATGGGACTTATCATATGTTAGGTATGGATGGTGATCCACAATATCAGGATTATATTTATCATCCAATTCTTTTTATGTCCTGCTCTAATGATAATGGCAAGCATTGGACAGAACCGATTGAAATTACTGATATATACACCCCTCCATTTGAGTATCAAATTACAGTATATCCATACATCTGCGATCAGATTGTAGATTTAGGAGATGGATGGGGTCAGGTTTATATGTACTATCTTGATGATAATGAATATGGACCTTCTTTTTGTTCGATGATACCAATGGACATAACTGGACAGATTACATACTGCAGTTTCAAGATAAATTTTGATA
>JAGMCF010000262.1 GCA_023129415.1 Candidatus Cloacimonadota bacterium | reverse complement strand
GAACCAAGAAGGGTAAGATTTAGGAGTTGTGCGATAGAATAAAATATAAAAATTAGAATTAATCCCCAAAGAACCTGATATGTTTTTGTCCCACGAACAAGTAAAATTACTCTGTAAAATATATATGCAACTATAATTATATCGAGTATATCTAAAATTTTTGGAACTAAAAAATTCATAAATTAACCTTTCTTAAGATAATCAAGCATTTGTAAAAGTTTTTTATGTTCAGCTACTTCATGTACTCTAATAATATTAACCCCATTGAGAATTGCATATGCATTTGCAGCTAAGGTGCCTTCTAATCGTTGGTCTTTTTCTACTTTAAGGATTTTTCCAATAAAACTTTTATTAGAACAGCCAAGAAGAATGGGTTTTCCCAGACAGCGAAATTCAGAAATTTTATTTATAATTTTTACATTATCTTCCAAGCGTTTTCCAAAGCCAATACCTGGATCAATAATTATATTTTCTTCTTTGATTCCAGAATTTATGGCAATTTTTATCGAATCTGTGAAATATTCTAAAATTTCCTCAATAACATCTTCATAAGAAGGATTATCCTGCATATTCCTTGGAGTTCCTTTAATGTGCATTATAATAAGTGGAACATCTGGATATTGTGCAATTGTTGGTGCCATTTTTTTATCGAACCTCAAACCGCTTATATCATTTACTATATGAACTCCAGCATTAAGAGCAGTTTTTGCAATTTCAGATTTGTAAGTATCAATGGAAAATGGGATATAAAATTTCTCAATTACTTTTTCTATAACTGGCATCACTCTTGATAATTCTTCTTCTATTGATATTTTTTTTGCATAGGGACGGGTAGATTGTCCGCCAATATCTATAATATCAGCACCTTCGTTAATCATTTTTTCAATCTGCATTAAAGCTGTGTTAACAGTAGTATATCTTCCGCCATCATAGAAAGAATCTGGGGATACATTGAGAATTCCCATAATTAGTGTGCGATTTAAAGGTAGAATATGACCTCTTGCATTTATAAATCGTTCTTTCTGGTTTGTTTCTAATTTGAGAAGATGTTCAATAGATTTACAGATTTCAGGTATTTCAAATATTTTTTGATATGATAATTTTTTTATTAAGTTATTTATATTTTTGATAGTTCCAAGAATTATTACATCAGACCTATCAACTTTGCCATTGACAACACCTCTTGCAACTGCAGCATCTCCACCAAGACTTAGCATATTTTGTTTAATAATATTAGCAGCACCAGTTTTGATATTTTTTAACTTCAAAGCAATAAAGCCAGCTTTGGGATACATTGAATCTATACCTTGAGAAGTTACACCAATTTTTTTAAATTCTTCAATTATGTCTTCTGGATTTTTTATAGACAGTATTCTATTCATTTTTCGTATTTATGAATTTATTAAAATTGCCCACAGCATATGCTGTGGGCAATTATTTTCCAAGACATATAAGTATATTACTCTTCTCCGTTGAATGGTGGATATGCATCAGTTAGCAAACCCAAATAGGCACTTACTCGAATATCCCATCGCCAGTACCTAATAACAAAGTTGAACATTCCCTTTGGATACTTAGCTGTGAATAGTATTACCCACCAGGCTATGAAAGTTACTACACTTACAGCAATTCCATAAAATATAAGGATTATGCCATGTGGAATTCCCACATATAACCATCCGAAAAAGGTTTTCAAAAGAAGTTTTCCTCTTGAGAGATTTTCTGGATACTCAATTAAGAATTTTACCGGAGTGTCAAGTTCATCTCCACTGAATGGTGGATATGCATCAGTTAGCAAACTCAAATAGGCACTTACTCGAATAGCCCATCGCCAGTACCTAATAACAAAGTTGAACATTCCCTTTGGATACTTACCTGTGAATAGTATTACCCACCAGGCAATGAGAGTTAATACACTTACAGCAACTCCATAAAATATAAGGATTATGCCATGGGGAATTCCCACATATAACCATCCGAAAAAGGTTTTCAAAAGAAGTTTTCCTCTTGATAACTTTTCAGGATAATCAATTGAGAATTTTACAGGTGAATCAATCATACTTACCTCCATTAGTTTATTTTTTTGGGGTCGTACAAGTATTTGTTTTAGCATTGTTTTGAAATGTTGTCTTTGATTTAAAATCTTTCAACTTTTCCTTAATCTATTATTCATTAAATAAAAATAAGTAGACAGAATTTCCTTTACTTTTAAGGATTCTTTTAGTTGAGTTGTTCCAAAGAATATTAATAATAATTTTGAAATCATTTTTATCATTCCAATTCTAAATAGTTATCATAACTTACTCTTTAGGATACTCTTTAATAGCTTTAGCAAGACGCTCAACGCCGATTTTAATCTGTTCTTCCGAAGCATAGGAGAAGTTTATTCTCATAGTATTATGTCCTGAATCATCACAATGAAACGCTGAACCAATCACATAAGCGACATTATACTTCAATGCGTAATCAAAGAGTTTGTCTGTGTCAATATATTTTGGAACAGTGACAAGAAGGAACAATCCACCTTCTGGTGTTGTCCAGCTAACACCTTCAGGCATATATTTTTCAAATCCTTCTATCATAAGATCACGCTTTTTGCGATACATTTTTTTGACTTTTTCAATATTTTTTTCTAAATATCCTTTTTCAAGAAATCGTCCTAAAATTCTTTGGGAAAATGTTGAAGAACACAGATCAGCAGACTGTTTTGCAATAACCAATTTATTTATAATATCAGTGGGAGCAATTACCCAGCCTATACGGAATCCTGGAGCCAGGATTTTGGAAAATGTGCCAAGAAGTATAATATATCCTTGGTTCTCTAAACTATAAATTGAAGGTACTGGTTTTCCTTCAAATCGAAGTTCACGATATGGACTGTCTTCTAAGATTAATATATCAAATTCATGTGCTATTTCAATAATTTCTTTTCTTCTATTCAGGCTAATAGTTACACCTGCTGGATTTTGGAAATCTGGCACAAGGTAAATAAATTTCGGTTTTTCACCTTTAGAAAGTAATTTTATAAGTTTGTTTCTCAGCAATTTTGAACTTATACCTTCTTGATCCATTGGAATGCCAATCATATCTGCACCATAGGCATTAAAAGCCCCAAGACCACCCACATAGGAAGGAAGCTCT
>JAGMCF010000261.1 GCA_023129415.1 Candidatus Cloacimonadota bacterium | reverse complement strand
TATTATAGCAACTTTTATTAAAATTCTTGGGAAAATATTTAAGTCAGCTGTTAAAGTTGATAGGAAGAATAAAACAACTGCAAGAATAAGCATCTTTAAAAGCTTAATATTTTCATAAGGAATTTTATAAAAACGATTTGCAACAAAATATGTAACAAAATACAGAGCAATAAAAGATATTACAGTAGCTACTGCAGCCCCAATCATTTCATATTTAGGAATGAGAATAAAATTTAACCCAATATTCAAAACCATTGCACCAATAGTATTATATGCGATATAATTTGTTTTCTTTTTCAGATATAATCCCAGATTTACTACCGACCGGGCACCACTGAATATATAAGCAAGAATAATGTAAGGCATAACCTGATATGCAGCCCAATAATCAGGATTTAGGGTAAGCACTTTAATGATCTCTTTACTAAAGAATGCCAAGCACAGCCCAGCTAAGAAAAGTACAAAGACAAAATATGTAAGTATCTTACTATAATACCTTTTATCACCTTTTTGTTCATACATTTTGTAAGCAATTGGCATTAGACTTAGTAAAAAAGATTGGATTAAAAATATATTTAGTACACCAGTGATTCTATATCCTAAATTGTATAATCCTACCTCTCTATAATCAACTAAAAGTTTCAGAATATATCTATCTCCCTGACTTAATAACATTCCAGCAAGTGCTGTGAATATTAACGGAAATCCAAAAATAAGTGCAGCTGAAAGTATTTTTTGATCAAATTTAGGGACCATTTCAGAGATCATATTAGGAATGAGAATAAGAAAGAGAATGCAATCACCAATTAAATATGAATACAATATTCCCTTTACGCCTATTTTTGCAAAGGCAACAAAATAAATATTGAATCCTAAAACAATAGCAAGTTTTACAATATTCCCAATTACATAAAAAGCAGATTTCTCTTTGGCTCGTAGAACATTAAGGAAAAGTTTATTTATAATTCTTAAGGCGATAATATAAAAAGAAAGCCGGAAATAGATAGTAAAATCAACTGGTTTAGCAAATAAAGAAGCTAATTTTGTTGCATAACACTGACCTATTAGATTTAAGAGGATGCTAATTCCAATTATAAAAATAAAAATTGTAAAAAGTGTAGTTTTTCTTTTATTTTTATATTCCTCAAGATCATGAAATCTTAGGAATGCCTGCTGTTGACCCAAGATTAGAACTTGTGTTAAAATCATTATTGTGATTTCCAAAATCCCAAGAAAACCATATTCTGAAACTGTTATATACTTTGCATACAAAGGAAGAAGAATTATGCCAATTAGTTTAGTAGTAATATTACCAAGACTATATACTGCGGTATGTTTTAAAGTATGCTTTACTTTTTGTAACATATTGAAATAATAATTTTTTTATACAATGTATTTTTCTTATTCATCATAATATTTTCTTTTTTATTTAAATGGTTATTTGTTATAATTGATATTTTTTTATTAAGAATATAAACCCTTTTATAACCGCAAACGAACATCTTAATCTATAAAGATAAAAAACATAGGTAGGTTTATTTATGTTTATTTATATTGAAAATCTCAATTTGAATATCACATACTTAAGTAAGGAGTTGTTGAATCTTTATATATATTTTTCTTTCATATTTAATCAATAATTCCCGAAGCCGTTCTTACATAATCTAAAATCTACTATAATCATTGTTTTTTCTAAAAGGACAAGTATCCCACAATTTGTTTAAATCTATGTTTATTTTGTAATTATGAAATTCGCGAAGAATATCTTTTAATGTCGTATCTTTTTGAACTATTAGTGGTTCTCTATAACATCTTCCCACAGACATAAAATAATCTATAAACTTAAACCCTCTTCCAAGCACCTTATCTGAAAACTTTATCCTTACAGAAGGAATACCGTACGCATCAGCTGCAATTATGCCATGCAAACTACTAGACGCTATTTTTTTACAACTGCAAATATCCTTCACAACATTATTAATATCATCAGTTATATCAATAATTTTAACATCCGAAATCCCGCTAAAGTTTTCGATAAAAGTATTATCCCTATCTACATAATGAGGTATAATTCCCAATATGTATTTCTTTTTCATATCAGGTGTATAAAATTTTGGATACAACAATGCTGGATCTCCATATATTTTTGGGCATTTTATACCTTGCTCTAGTAATTTTAATCTAGTAAGAGGTCCCCTAACAGCACAAACCTTTTTCGGTTTCCATCTTACCTTATCAGTAAATCTCAGAAAACCTGTACCCCAGATGATAGCATTTCGATCTGAAGAGTTAGCAAGTATGCTACCAATAACAACATATACAGGTTCGCTATATTTAGATTGAAGAAAGTCTCTCCGTTTATAGAGTTTTACCCATTTCGGATACTCACCCGAAATATATTTTATCAATATTGGATTTAGATCATCGCCCCAGTTTTTCTTTCTAAACCACCGAGCCAACATATTGATAACCTTCTTTCATCTTATAACAATTTATACCAAATCGCTATCATAATGCTAAATATATCCAATGAAAGAGTGTCATATTTTAACCTTTTCTTTTATACTGTGGATATGAATTAGAGAATTGCATAATTTATCAATCACATAAATTAATGATCCAAAAGCATGGTTATTAAAGAATTCTTCACGGATGTAATCCCAAATATGCTCTATAGGATCTAATTCTGGAGAATGTGGTGGAATTAACAATGGTTGGATATTGAGCGGTAATTCTAAATCATTACTTTTATGACACCCAGCTCTATCCATTGTAAGTATAATTCTATAATTTTTATATTGTTCAGAAAATTTAGCGGAGAAGATATTCATTGATTCGGTGTTAGCATAAGGCATTATCAGAGAAAAAGTTTCTCCATTCTCTGGACATACTGCAGTATACGCATACATATATTCTCTAATAATTTGTTTTCCAATGATAGCCCGTGTTGTTGGAGGAACCCAACATCTTTGCAAATTATTTATACGACTCACGATACATTGGAACTTCATTTTGAAAAAGTAATAACAAAGGTTTGCTTGTTTGTTCTTCAGAAAACTCTGATTTGCAGGCTGCCAGATTTTCTTTGAGTTTTTTAAACTCTTTTTAATCTTCTTCGTTACTTTTAGGATGTATGAGACGATGAGATTTCTTTTTCCAATTATGGCGATGAAGCAAATCCCATAAATAATCATCTGATATCTTATGACCTATTTTTGCTTCTACCTCATTTCTAATATCTGAAATATTTAATGTTAGACACTGCAATGATTTTTCTGACATAGAAGCAAATAATTCTTTTTCTTCCTCCAAACTTAGATAAAATCTTCTTCTCCTTCCACGCTCTTTGAATTTTACGTAATTGACTCCTGACTTATTATAGTTCTCAAGATAACGATACACTTTTGATTTTGACATTCCGATTAAATCAGAAACTTCATCTGCAGAAATAGGTGAATGAGTATTTATAATATAGATGCATTGCTAAACCTTAAATTGTGCAAAGGATTTCTCATGATTCATTTTTTCTTTTAATTATTCATCAGACAGATGATTCATTGTTCGTAATGTTTTCATAAATACCTCAAGTTTGATGTATTTATGAAATTATTGTAATAGTTTGTCAAGTGTTTTGATTTATATTGATAGCAGTTAAGTATTACTTATAGATATCAAAGAATAAATAAGCTAACATAAATAAGTATCACAAAAAGCTTTGGATTTAAAATTTATTCTAAAATAATACTTATTACTTTAGCAAGAGAATTATTAAAATGTTTAGTAGATGCTTTTATAATTTTGTCCATTTACGGGTTCTTCAATCCAAAATCTTTAAAGTAAATAGTTCTATGTTTTGCAAGTAAAAATATCAAGAACACGATTATTCCGATTGACAAAATTTTATAATTCTCTAGTAAGATGTTGATTGTGGTAGCACCTATCAATATACCATAATTCATATCCCTAACAATAGTATTCCACCAAGCCACTTTTTCGGAAAACATCTATTTCCAGCGAGTCAATATTCAGTTCACATAGTCCATAGCAATTCTTAAATGATAGAAAATTGTTAACATTAATAAGCCCCCAATAACCATGAATGAAAGCAATTAACAATGCCATTAGAACGCCAAAAACCAAGGAAACTGTAGTCATTAAATTGGGAGTAGTTTAAGTGTCTTCAAAAATCGCAACAATAAGATTTGCAATATGTTGGCAAAGATACTTTTCATAAAGGGTTCTTGATGCGATTTAAACTTTACTAAATTCTCTTATTTCTTGATATTTTCTTTTTACTTTTTTCTCCTACATTGTGTTCTAAAGGAAAATTTCACTTTCTTCAATTTCTTTAACAGATATGATTCGAGATGGATTTTTACCTTCTTCAATATGGAACCAAAGAGAGCG
>JAGMCF010000260.1 GCA_023129415.1 Candidatus Cloacimonadota bacterium | reverse complement strand
AGATCCCTGTTGAGATTGCGAATGTCCAAACGGGTGACATTGATGCATATTACACAGGTACTGCGACAATAGAAGCAAAAAAAGAAGCCATAATCGTTGCCAAGACAAGTGGGATAGTGAAGAATATTTTTGTTGAAGAGGGAGATAATATAGAAGTAGGACAGACTCTTACCAAATTAGATGATGAAAGACAACTGCTTGAACTAAAACGTGTCGAAATTGAGTTAAAGAACATTGAAACGGAACTGAATCGTTTAAAAGCATTATATAATAAAAAATATATTAGTGATGAAGATTTTGAAAAAATACAATTCGATTATGATTATAAAAAGAATCTCTATGAACTAGCGAAATTAGATTTAGAATATACATCAATTAAAGCTTCCATTAAAGGGGTAGTAACAAAACGATACATCAAAGAAGGCAATATGGTAAGCTATAATGAGCCAACATTTGAGATTGTAAATTTTGAATCACTAATTCTATTTCTTTTTGTACCTGAATCCGAATTAAGTAAATTAAAAATCAACCAAGAAGTAAAACTAAAGATAGATGCTTTAAAAAAACAAGAATTCTATGGAAAAATTGAGCGAATCAATCCTGTTATAGACCCAAACTCAGGAACATGTAAAATTACTATCAAGGTAAACAATCCTAAAAGAATTATCAAACCAGGTATGTTTGCAAGAGTCAGCATTGTTTATGATGTCCACCAAAATACTCTCCTTATCCCCAAAGATGCCGTCATCTCAGCAGATAGAGAGTCAATTGTCTTTGTAGTTAAAGATAGTATTGTTTACAAAAAAGTGATAAAAACAGGATATTCAAGTTCAACTTCAGTAGAAATTCTTGATGGTTTGCAATATGGTGATATGGTGGTAACCATAGGCAAGAGTAGCTTAAAAGATAGTGCAAAAGTAGAAGTCATAAAATGATTTTCAGCCACGAATGAACACTAAGTTATATAAAGTAACATTATATTAAAAAAGGATAAATGAAAAGAGAAATATTATTTACTCAATTTTTGTAATATGAAATTTTATCTTTTAAATCATTTTATGAATTATTTTCTCTTAGGGTGTTTTAATTAGAATATACACACAACTCCGATTTATCCATCAAATTAGATGAAAATCCCATCTTGCCTGTCCGTCCTCTGGCGGAAGAGGTGTGGACTCCGATGTTAATCGGAGGGCGGGGTGTGTTTATTCATTTTATTATTATTTTAAAAGTAAAATAAATATGTATTGGGAAATAGCAGATATATCGGGACCAATGGTTGATTTGCTCTTCAAACCATTCAGAAGATTTGGAATCATTCCGAAGGTTATAAAACTAAATATTTATAAAAGGTTAAATAATGAAATTGATTGAAGTATCAATTCGTCGCAAAGTTACGATTGCAATGTTTACCATAGCGATATTACTTTTTGGGATTGTATCTTTTTACCGATTGAAAGTAAATCTTCTGCCGGATTTAACATATCCTTCACTTACGATAAGGACAGAATACACAGGTGCTGCTCCTCAGGAAGTTGAGAATCTGATAACCAAGCCAATCGAAGAAGCATTGGGAGTTGTGAAAAATGTTGTTCGTATTCGTTCAATATCCCGTTTTGGAGAGTCTGATGTAACTCTTGATTTTGCATGGGGAACCAATATGGATTATGCTAATATGGATGTGCGGGGAAAAATGGATGCATTATATTTACCTCTTGATGTAAAAAAGCCGACCATATTACGTTTTGACCCGTCATTTGACCCGGTTATGCGATTTGGTTTTTACCGAGAAAACAAAAAAGGAATTAATAGCACATTTGATGAAGAGGGATTGAAATATCTAAGAAGATTTGCGGATGAAGAAATAAAAAAGGATATGGAAACTGCATTAGGAGTTGCGTCTGTAAAAATCAGTGGTGGGTTGGAAGATGAAATATTAGTCTCGATTGATGAGTCAAAACTCGCGCAGATTCGAGTTTCAATCGAAAGAATAAGTTTTCTTTTGAGAGCTGAAAATGTAAACCTTTCCGGTGGAAAACTAGAAGAAGGGTCTCATCAATTCCTTATCAGAACCCTTAATCAGTTTCAATCTATTGAGGAAATATGTAATGTTATTATATCTTCAGTAAAGGGAAAACCTATATATCTAAAAGATGTCGCAACAATAAAACAGGGGTATAAAGAGCGTGAAGCAATTACTCGAATGAATGGTATTGAGGCTGTTGAAATCGCTGTTTATAAAGAGGGTGATGCAAATACAGTTTCTGTCTCTCGTGAAGTTGAGAAGAAATTAAAAAGAATCAGGGAAGCTTTACCCAAAGGTCTCATTTTAGAAAAGGTTTACGATCAATCAAATTTTATCACCCAATCGGTAAATGAAGTTATTAAAGCAGGGATTATTGGTGGAATTCTAGCAATTTTCATACTCTATTTCTTCCTTAGGAATTTCGGTACAACATTAATAATTTCTCTTTCAATACCCGTTTCCATCATAGCAACATTTAACTTGATGTATGGCTTTGACCTTTCATTAAATATTATGTCATTAGGTGGTATTACATTAGGAATTGGCATGCTTCTGGATAATTCAATAGTGGTTTTAGAAAATATTTCACGGCACAGAGATTTGGGTAAAGGGATAAAAGAATCAGCAGAAATCGGAGCAAGTGAGGTTTCCCGAGCGATAATGGCTTCCACATTTACTACTATTGCTGTTTTCTTTCCCCTTGTTTTTGTAAAAGGAATTGCAGGACAGCTTTTTCGAGACCAGGCTCTTACTGTTACTTTTGCACTTCTTGCATCATTAGTCGTTGCTCTTACCTTGATACCGATGCTGGCATCCATAAAGAGAGGTAAAGTTGAACAAGTAGAAACTCTATCTAAAAAAGCACCAAAAACATTATTTGGACGATTCTTTCGAAAAATTGGCATATTTCTTTTTTCAATAATTCCTCAGATTATTCTTAAAGGAATTTTTAGACTGTCTAAGATAATATCAAAAGTAAGCCTATTTTTACTTAAACCTGCAATGCAAATCTTTAATAAAGTGTATGAGCTTATTGAAAAAGTGTATCCTAAAATGCTTGAATGGGCTTTGAATAACAAAGGTATAGTAATCTTAGTCGCAATTATTTTATTTGGAATTTCTATGCGGTTGATACCTATATTGGGTGTCGAATTAATTCCGCAATTATCACAAGGTGAATTTAATATTGAATTTCGTCTTCCACCAGGAACTTCTCTTGAGAAAACCGATGAAGTAATAGCAAAAATTCAGGATTTTAGCACCAATTATCACAAAGTTATAACAACATTTTCTGTGGCAGGTTCTGGTAACAGACTTGATTTAAATCCTGAACATGCAGGTGAAAACTATGGTGAGTTAACTGTTATTATGGCTGGTGATTCCAAAAGAGCAGATGAAGAAATCACAATGAATCAGATGAGGGATAATCTGAGTAGAATACCCGGTTTGAAGTATAAATTTTCACATCCAACATTATTTTCATTTCAAACTCCAATTGAAGTTGAAATATCAGGTTATAATCTCACTAATTTGAAAACAGTCAGCTCAAAAATATTAACAAAAATGAAAAGCTATGACCGTTTTACAGATGTGAAATCAAGTATGGAGTTAGGACAACCAGAAATTCAAATTTATTTTGATAGAGAGAAAGCTGCTTTTCTTGGATTAGAAGTGTATAAAGTTGCAGAAAAAGTAGTAAATAAACTTAAAGGTAATGTAGCAACAAAATATTCATGGCACGACCGCAAAATCGATATTCTTGTAAAAGCCAGAGAAGAAGATTTCTCAACAGTTGATGACCTTAAAAAAATGATTGTTTCTACTGAAAATGATAAACAGATTCGACTTCAATCCATTGCCAGTATTGAAATGAAAACTGCACCGGGAGAAATAAGAAGGTCTGACCAGCAGAGAGTTGCATTAATCGCATGTAACTTAAAATATGGGGATTTAGGAACAGCCGCTCAAGAAATTGCGGGAATAATTAATTCAGTCAATTTACCTGAAGGTATTAATGTTCGTATTGCAGGACAAAACCAAGAGATGAAAGTTTCGTTTAATTCATTAAAATTTGCACTACTCCTTGCCATATTCCTTGTATATCTTGTAATGGCATCACAGTTTGAATCATTTGTGCATCCATTCGTAATAATCTTTACCATCCCACTTGCCTTAATCGGAGCAGTGTTGGCATTGTATGTAACAGAAAATTCTGTTAGTGTCGTTGTATTTATTGGAGCTATTTTACTTTCCGGAATAGTGGTTAATAATGCAATTGTTTTAATCGATTTAATAAATCAACTGCGAAGTAAAGGAATGGAAAAATATAAAGCAATAATTGAAGGAGGTAGATTACGACTTCGTGCTATTTTGATGACTACAATAACAACAATACTCGGTCTTTTCCCTCTTGCCTTGGGTATTGGAAAAGGAGCAGAACTTCGTTCATCAATGGCTATTACAGTTATTGGAGGATTAGCTATTTCTACCTTACTTACTTTAATAGTAATACCGGTTGTATATTCAATTCTTGATAGAAAGAGATATTCAACACAAAAACTTGATGAAATATAAAGGAAAAAATTATTCGAATTTAATATTTTTCTTTAAAAATTTTAAATATGAATTATTATCAAACTTTGTATCTTAGTGATTTAGTGGTAAATAAATAAAATCATGAAAATAACTGAATTTTCTTTAAAGAGACCTGTTACTTTATTAATGATTTTCACCTCATTTATTATAATTGGTATAATTTCCCTTAACCTTCTTCCTATGGAATTTTTTCCTGCTATTGATGTGCCATTTGTAGTTGTCTATATTCCTTATCCCTCTTCAACTCCAGAAGAAACAGAAAGAGAAATTACCCGTCCTGCTGAGGAAGTTCTGGCTATGATAAGTGGAGTAAAACAGATGATTTCCAATTCAGAACAGAATGGAAGTTATATTCAATTAATGTTTAAATGGGGTGTTGACATAAATATTAAAGTATTGGAAGCAAGGGAGAGACTGGATGGAATCAGGCATTTATTTCCAGATGATGTAGAAAGGTTTTTTGTTTATAAATGGAGTACAGGAGATATGCCTATCCTGACAATTCGTCTTTCCAGTAACAGGGATTTATCCGATGCATATAATCTGCTGGATAGAAACATAAAACGAAAACTTGAAAGAATTGATGGTGTCTCAAAAGTAAAACTTTATGGTGTTGAAAAAAAGGAAATTGAAATTCAACTAATCCTGGATAAATTAATTGCCCATAATATCGCAATAAATAATCTATTGGATAGATTAAAATCAAGCGATTTTTCTTATACAGCAGGCACTATCAGGGATGGTAAAAAGAAATTGATTGTAAGACCTATCGGGAAATTCAGATCAATAAGTGAGATTGAGAATTTAATTATTGGAAGAAATGGTGTTCGTCTTAAGGATGTTGCTAATATTACCTATGAAATGCCTGATCTCGATTATGGTCGTCATCTTGATAGGAAGTATGCAATTGGGCTTGAGATTTTAAAATCATCGGACGCAAACACAATTGAGGTTACCAAAAGAATCCTGAAAGAGATTGAAGAAATCAAACAAATCCCTGAAATGGAAGATATTAAGATTTACTTTATGGATAATCTTGCAGAAGGTATTACAAGTTCTCTTTTTGAGTTGTTAAAAGCCGGGATGATTGGCGCAATACTCGCATTTTTGGTGCTTTTCTTTTTCCTGAGAAAACTTTCCTCTACATTCATTATTGTATTATCAGTACCTTTTTCCATTCTTGTAGCAGTGACTTTTATGTATTTTTTGGGTATAAGTCTTAATATACTTTCAATGATGGGATTATTACTTGCGATTGGCATGCTTGTTGATAATGCTGTGGTCGCAATGGAAAGTATTCATCGTTACCAGGGTTTTGAGAAAAACCGAAGAAAAGCTGTAATCATTGGTGTTGATCAAATTGGATTAGCAATTACAGCAGGCACTTTCACAACTATGATAGTGTTTTTACCAAATATTATCAACTCGAGAGATCAAATTTCAATCTGGATTAAACATGTAGGAATTTCTTTTGTTATAGCTCTTGGTGCTTCCTTAGCTATCGCCCAAACGATCGTTCCTCTTCTAATGTACAAAATTGATTCCAATAAATTTAGAAAATATATCCAGAGGATGAAAATTGCGAATGTTTTTAATAAGCTATTTATTGGCAAAAAGAAAAATTTAAATAACCCCATCTATACAAACCCAGTAGAGAGGACTTCCCATACTTCCCTTAAGAAAGAAACCCTAATCGATAAATTAATAATTTTATATAGTAAAATCCTTGGTTGGAAATTAAATCATAATAAACTATCAATATTGATAATATTCCTGGTACTTATTAGCATCGCAGTTCCAATTTCAATTGTAAAGAAGGATATGTTTCCTCCTCAAGAAGATAGACGAATAAGAATACATTATGAAATTAATAGTTCATATACTGTCGAAAAAGTTGAAGAAGCTGTTAATACAATAGAAGAGTATCTCTATAATAATAAAGACCAGTTAGAGATTGAATCTGTCTATAGTTATTATGATCCAAGTTATGCGATGTCCACAATTCTGTTAAAAAAAGGTAATGAGGCAAAAAGGGGTCAGGAAGATATATTAGAAGAGATAAAACAGAATATGCCCAAAATTGCAGTTGGAAAACCAAGGTTTCATTGGCGACGCTCAGGTGGAGAAACTGATAAGGTGAGAATCCAACTTACTGGAAAATCAAGTGAAAGGTTGATGCAATTAGCAAAGGAAGCTGCTCGAAGATTAGAAAATATACATGGTTTTGAAGATGTTCGCCCAGAGTCCGAAACAGGTGAACAGGAAATACATGTAATTATTGATAGAGAAAGAGCAAATAGATATGGGTTTTCTACAATGGAAATTGCAAGTGTAATTTCAACTGCAATGCGAGGAATTAACTTGCATAGCTACAGAAATGAGGATGGTGAAATTGATGTTATTTTACGATTTCAGGATAAAGATAAAGAAAACCTTCAAAGTCTTAAAGAATTGCCAATCTTTAACAAAAACAATCAAATGATTAAGCTTGATGCTTTAGCAGATTTTAAACAGGAAAGAGGACCTGGCTCAATCCATCGTGAAAATAGAATTACTTCTATTGGAGTCTCAATGAATCTGAAAAATGTAACTGTTGATGAAGCGAAAAAAACAATTAGAAAAGTTATGGATAATTTTAATTTCCCACCAAGATACTCCTGGAGTTTCGGATCAAGTTTTGATTTTGAAAGTGAAACTAATAAGACAATGATGTTAAATACTCTTCTTGCTCTTGCCTTGATATATTTTGTTATGGCAGCATTGTTTGAATCATTCATTTTTCCTGCTGCAATTTGGACATCCATTATTTTTGCTATTGTCGGTGTTTGGTGGTTTTTCTTATTAACCGGTACTGTATTTTCCTTGATGGCATGGATGGGTATATTGATTCTTATCGGAGTGGTGGTAAACAATGGTATTGTCCTAATTGACCACATTAACCAGCTAAGATTGAGTGGAATATCGCGAAATGAAGCAATTCTACAAGCAGGAAAAGAAAGATTAAGACCAATCCTGATGACAGCCGGTACAACAGTTTTAAGCTTAATTCCTCTGTGTATTTCAAGGACACAAATTGGTGGAAATGGACCACCTTATTTTCCGATGGCACGTGCTATTGTAGGGGGGTTAACATTCTCTACATTGGTAACTTTGATCATTTTGCCAACAATTTATATAATTTTAGACGATCTTCGTTCCTGGGCAAGAAGGATTGTGAATAAAGCACGATAAAGTTTAATTATTTTCATTCAAAAAGAAATTACCGATTTAAAAAATCCATTTCAAACAAGAATAATCATTATTTCTAATTTTAATTTATTGTATCGGAATTTCAAAGTTTATAGTTTATTTAAGGCTAAGGCTGAGGCTAAGGCTAAGGAAAAAGAGAAAATAAACAAAATAAATTAATCTAATTAACCTAATTGACCTAATTTCTCCCAAAGGGATGCCTATGGCATAAATAAATCCCCAAAA
>JAGMCF010000026.1 GCA_023129415.1 Candidatus Cloacimonadota bacterium | reverse complement strand
CTCCCATTATATTAATCATCGCGAGTTTGTTTTTTTCTAATGCTTCAACTTTTCTTTTTAGTTCTTTTTGTGATCCTTCCAGTTCTTCTGTTCGTTCTTCAACCTTTTTTTCAAGGGTTTTACTATAGTTTTCAATTTCAGCTCTTGATATTTTCAGATCATCCGTCATATGATTAAATGCTGCAGCAAGTTCACCTAGTTCATCTCTTGATTTAATTTTTATTTTTGTATCTAGATCACCTTCACCAATTTTGTTAGCAGCAGTCCTAAAAGCAGTAATTGGTTTAACAACAGTTCTCCGTAAAAGATATAGGAAACTAATAACTAAGAAAAACAGAAAAGCTACAGATATAATAACAAGGTTTCTTGTTCTTAGATCAAGAGTTGCATAAGCTACATCCATAGATAGAAGGATTTCATATGTACCAACTATTTGTCCAGATAAATGGAGGGGTGTAACAACTGTTAAAGTGTGCGAATCACCAGTATGATGTGGAGTGTTTACAACAATATCATCTTCGTAAGAATAATAATTATTCGCACTTGATGGGTTGCCTACTGAATCTGAATCACTAGAAACAGCAACTTTTAGATCTCCGTTTTCATCCGGTAGATTAATACTTACTTTCAAAACATCTTCTTTGTTAAGAAGAATAAAATTCAAAATATAATTCTGCAATCTTTGTTTATCCTCTAAGTCACTACGGCTACCAATACTAGCATCAAGAGATTGAGCAAGGGCAGTTGCTTTTTCAGAATAAGAATTTTCAAAAAAACTAGATTGTTCTTGGATATTAATATATGTCATAGAAGCAATAACTATAGCAGATACTGAAAAAACTATCAATGTTAACTTTAATGAAAGACTAAGATTAATTTTCATATCCGTATTCCGCCTATTTTTGAAAACTAAATATTAACTAAATATTTGATATTTTAAAGACGAAACTTTTTCTAGAACCATTTACTCCCAAGCCCACCAATGTCAATACTAGCAATTACCTTGCCAATTTCCACCTTAAGACCACCCTCGCCTTTTTTCATTGCAACACCATAAAGCTCATCAGTAAACGGATCCCCTACAATTTCAAGACTATCAATATCTTTTATCAAACCCACTCCAGCAGAATAATCAATAACAATAGCATCAATTTCTCCAGCTAGTATATCCTCAAGTGCTTCTGTATAATCCTCATATGCGATAACCTTGGAAGCATTTGTATACTTCAATGCTTCATCTTCACTAGTAGTTCCAATTTGTACTCCCACTGTTTTATTATCAAGATCCTCAGGACTATTTATATCATCATTTGACTCATTTACGATAATAATTTGCCCTGCATTCAAATAAGCATTGCTGAACAATACCTGTTCGGATCTTTCAATTGTAATTGTAAGAGCCGCAATTGAAATATCAACAGTACCATCTTCTACAGCATCAAGCAAATCATCAAATGCCATATCCACTATTTCAAGCTCAACACCTAAAGCATTAGCAATAGCCTCTGCAATATCAATATCAAAACCAACAATATTTCCATTATCATCTACATACTCCATAGGTTCATAAGGAGTAGACGTTCCAACTACAAGTTTACCAGCGTTTTTAATTCTTTTAATAGTAGGATCAGTTGTATCAGTTTGATCCACACAACCCGAAAAAGAAACAACCAACAGCATACAGGCTATTACGCAGCTTAATAACAAAATTTTTTTATGCATCCATCACCACCTCATACTTTAAAATATTTTATCATATAGATTCTTAAAAATATTTCTATACACTAATCTCCTTTTCCATTTCACCTTCTTGATCTATTTTATATTTTGGTTTTTCACCATATTTTTCACAAAGAGAATTAATCTCTTTTTTTAATTTAATCATCTCAAGCTCCCGGTCAACTGTAATATCTTGGAATTTTTCAAGTTCATTGATTTTTTTGTTTAATTCTTCATCTGCTTTCTTACGTTCTGTGATATCTTTGTCTACGCCACGATATCCTATCAAATCACCATTTTTATTCAGAAGGGGTTTTCCATTAGTTAGAAGACATATTTTCTTTCCATCTTTCGTTATATTCCAATTTTCCAAATCCACAATTGGTTCCTTTTCTGAAATAATCTTAGTAAAGATTTCACCAATTTTTTTTGCCTCTTCAGGAAGCATTAGTTGAAAAGGTGTTTTACCAATAAGTTCCTCTGGTTTCTATCCAAGAATCTGTTCGACTTTTCCTGAGGCAAAAATATATTTTCCATCTTTATCCACCCCCCAGATCCAGTCACCCATACTTTCTGAAATGTCTCTAAATCGTGCCTCACTTTGTTTTAAAGCCTCCTCTGCCTCCTTACGATTAGTAATATCCCTACTCATTAAAATCAAAGTCCCATTCTGCTCTCCATGATTAGCAGGTAAAATACGAGTTTCATACCAAGTAGTAAATTGACCATTAGGACCCATACCAAGAATCTCATAAGTAACAGATTCCCCTGTTTTAAAAGCCTCCTCCATAGCTTTCGCTCTAATATGTCGATACTCAGGTGATTCATACTCACTAAGATTCTTTCCAATCACAGCCTCAGCATCAAGACCCTCAACAGCCCGATTAATTGACAAAATTTTTCCATTCCGATTTACAGTCATTAATATATCAGGAATATTCTCAACCAATTGACGCCACTTACTCTCACTTGTCTTCAAAGCCGCTTCTGTCTTACGCTGCGTTGAAACATCATGCAACACAACAAGATCCGCAGGTTTACCATCATAATCAATTTTTACCCCGTTAACCTCAAGAAACAATATCTCCCCATTTTTAGAGATTGCTTCAATTTCATACTTATCTATTTTACTACCAAACAGCCTCTTAGCCAAATTCTTTATTAAAACAGCTTTGCTCTTAGCTGTAATAAAATCTGTTTTCATAAAACTCGTTCCAAGTAACTCTTCTCGCCTCAAACCAGTTAACTCCTCCACTCCATCAGAAACCTCTAAAAATCTTCCTTTTTTATTAACAACTACAACAGGATCAGATATCAAGTTAATCAAGGTCTGAAGCGTTCTTTTATCATCCATTAAACATTTTGAAGAAGTATCTTTTTCAATAACGTTTTCTTCAGTCTTTTTCTCATTACCTAATAAATGCTTTGATATACACACATATGGCTTTATATTTTGATTACTTGATCGTAGTTTGCCAGAGGACTCCTCCTGCTTTAATATTTTTACTATTTCTGGTTTTTCGCTCATAAAACCCATCCTCGCAATAAAAATTTAAAAATATTAATTAAAAAAACATCCATCTCTTGAGTAATAGAAGATATTGAATCTTTCATATTGCATCCCATATGCTAATTGTAACGATTAAGAAATGGTTTCTTTTATATAAAAGATTAATGGATAGATATTTTTAGTTGTAAATTTGTAAATTATAGAGAAATAATAATATTGGTTGTTTTCTCGTTTTGATATTTTCCTTTTTTGATATTCTAACGCAGAAGGTTTATATACCATATTCGTCAAAGTATATCATGTTGTTAACTATCATTAAGATGGAAGGTGAGGAGAAAGTGAAGATTGATAATAAATATAGAAGCTATTGTATGACTTTTATTTCTTTTTTCATCGTACTTGTATTAGTTGCATTATCGTTTTTTCCAGC